>JAQNCU010000206.1 GCA_029077775.1 Acidocella sp.
CTCAAATCCTGGGAACTGTTGATCCCAGGACTGAGCAAACCGCAGATAACCAATAATCGCTGGCAGGCTCACGCTCTCCCCTGGAAATATCAACGGAATACCAGGCGGATAAGGTACCACCATCCGCGCAACAACCCTGCCTTCCAGCTCTTCTAGCCCCACCTGTTCCACCCTATTTCCGACTAGCGCGGCATGCGCCATCTGCGGTGTCATCGCGATCTCGGGCAGCTCATCGAACATCGCGCTTTGCAGCTCCAAGACGCCGCCTTGCCGATAAGCTTCGTGCTGGGCGGCACATAAATCCGCTAGGCCCATGCGTTCATATTGCGCGGGATGGGCTTTCACCAGCTCCGGCAGCACATCCGCCAGTGGGGTGTTTTCCTGGTAATGGGCGCGGAAGGCCAGCAACTCCGTGATCAAGTTACTCCATTTGCCACGCGTCACGCCGAGCGTGAACAAAATCAGGAAATGGTAGAGACCAATTTTTTCAACCACGATTCCGCGGGACCAAAGAAATTTTGCAACAATCGGCGCGGGTATGCCGGGCCCGTTCGCCTCCACTCCGGGGCAGAGAATGGTCACTTTCATCGGATCCAGAAGTGTAAAACCGTCCGTCACATCCTCAAAACCGTGCCACGCATCGCCGGCTTTCAGGGTCCAACTCGCCTGATCCAGCCCAGCGTCGGCGGGTTCCCATAGGCGAAACCACCAATTATCCTCGGCTTTCGATTCAGCCCCAAGCCGTGCAATGCCGGCACGGAAATCCGCTGCTTCGTTAAGGGTTTCATCAACCAGCGTGCGCCCGGCGGCACCGCGCATCATCCGGGCCGCGACATCGCAGGACGCAATAATGCCGTACCAGGGTGAGGTGCTGGAATGCATCATGAAGGCTTCGTTGAAGCGGTCCGGGTCGAGTTGAAAGCCGGTGCCTGACTTGATGTGGATCATCGAAGCCTGAGAGAAAGCGGCTAGCACCTTATGGGTGGATTGAGTGGAGAAAACCAGCGGCGCCACCTTATCCGCGTCCGGACTCATGGCATAGAAACTGTGATAAAACTCGTGAAACCGCGCTTGCGCCAGCCAGGCTTCGTCAAAATGCACCGCATCGGCGATGGGAGTCAGCGCCTCTTTCACCACACTCGTATTAACGCAAAGTCCATCATAAGTGGAATTGGTGATGGTGGCGATGCGCAGCCGCGCTCCTGGCGGAAGGCGTTTGGCCAGGGCTTGCGCGTCGAACTGGCTACGCGAAATGGGGCCGATAATACCATAATCGTTCCGGCTAGGCCGTAAATAGATCGGGTTTGCACCCGTTATGATCAGCGCATGCACCAGAGATTTATGGCAATTCCGGTCCACAAGCACATAATCACCCGGCCCCACGAGACCCGACCAGATAATCTTGTTGGCGCTCGATGTACCATTGGTAACGAAAAAGCTTGTGTCAGCACCAAAGCTAAGGGCCGCTTCCCGCTCCGCTTCGCGCACCGGGCCCGCATGATCCAGCAAAGATCCTAGTTCTGGAACTGAAACGGATAAATCTGCCCGCAAGGCTGTCTCGCCAAAAAAGCGATGGAAGGCTTGGCCCACGGGCGAACGCATGAACGCCACGCCACCGCCATGACCCGGGGTGTGCCATGAATATTTTGCAGCATCTGTGTAGCGTACAAGCGCCTTGAAGAAAGGGGGCAGCATCGCATCGAGATAGCGATGGATCGCACTCGATACATAACCGGCAATAAAGCTAGGCGTATCTTCGTGCAAATAAAGATAGCCATCTATACGGCGCATCAGATTGGTAGGAAGCTCTTCGCCCAGGCGGTGTTCACCGTAGAGGAACACCGGCAAATCTGGCGCGCGCGCCAGTGCGAGATCCAGGAGGTTGATCAAGGTTTCTAGAAGGGCTTCACGGGTTGAGAAACCATCAATGCTGATCAGCACGGCTGCGAGCCCCGTATAGAGCACCCGGCCGGCGCTGGCGTCGAAGCGACTGATTCCAGTTAGCACGCGGTGCCCGCGCATCTCGAATGCGGCTACCAACTCACCTACTGTACGCCCAACAGGCGTAGCAGAGCCAAAGGCATCGTCAATGATGGCAATCGGGTAATCGGTCAGCTCTCTCACGGCAGGCTCTCAATTCTGTTTTGTGTGGTTAATCAACTTTTCAAGTGTGCGAGGAAGTGCTGTTCGGCTTTTTTGAACATGAAGATGAGCGAGAATGAGACGCAGAGATACATGAGCGCGGCCAAGCCGAAGGCATCGAATGGCGCGTAGGTGGCGACATAGGCGTCGTTGGTGACTTTCAGGATATCTGGCACGGTGGCGGTAAAGGCCAGCGTAGTGGCGTGCAGCATCAGGATTACTTCGTTGCTGTACATCGGCAAAGCGCGGCGCAGGGCTGAGGGGATGATGATGCGCCGGTACAGCGTGAAGCGGGACATGCCATAGGCGCGCCCGGCCTCGACCTCTCCGAAGGAAGTGTCGCGGATGGCGCCATAGAAAATTTCTGTGGTGTAGGCGCCGGTGTTCAGCGCGAAGGAGAGCAGGGTGCAATTGATGGCGGAGCGGAAGAAATCCGCGAGAGGGGGCGTGTTGTGGACGAAATGCAGGCCATACACGCCGGTATAAATGAGCAGCAGCTGCACGTAGAGCGGTGTGCCGCGGAAGATGAAGCCGTAGAGCCAGACCGGCCCCCAGATGAGCGGGTTTTTTGAGTTGCGGGCGATGGCGAGAGGCAGCGCCAGGCAGAAGCCGATGGCGCAGGAAATAACCAGCAGCCACAGCGTCATCGCCAGGCCGGTCATCTGGTAGCCATCGGAATAAAGCAGTGCCTGCCAGTAGTTTTGAAGAATATAGATCATAGTACCGCCTTGCGGACGCCGATCATGTACTTACGCTCCAGGTAAAGCAGCACGCCATTCGAGATCATGGTGAGCACGAGATAAACCGCCCCGGCGATGCAGAGATAAAAGAAGGTGTTGAGGGTGGCTTCGCCCGCCTGCTGGGCGGCGAATACCACATCCGACAGGCCGATGATGGAGACCAGCGCTGTGGCCTTCAGGATCACCTGCCAGTTATTGCCAAGGCCAGGCAGGGCGTAGCGCATCATCTGCGGAAACAGGATGCGGCGGAATACCAGGAAAGGTTTCATGCCGAAGGCACGCGCGGCTTCCATCTGGCCTTTTGGCACGGCGAGGAAGGCGCCGCGGAAGGTTTCGGTGAAATAGGCGCCGTAGATGAAGCCCAGCGTGATGACGCCGCTGGTAAATGGGTCCAGTTGCACCTCAAAATCGATGCTGCTCTGAAGTGTGTTCAGCCAATCCGTGAAGTCATTGATCCATATTTGCAACGAATAGAAGATCAGCAGCATCAGCACCAGATCCGGCACGCCGCGGATGAGGGTGGTGTAGGCCGTGGCGACGCCGCGCGCGGCGCGGTTTTTGGAAAGTTTCGCTGAAGCGCCGATCAACCCAAGACCGAACGAGACGATGAGGGAGAGCAGCGAAAGCTCCACCGTCGTGACCGCGCCGGCCAGGATGTGCGGACCGTAGCCACCGAGATTGAACATGCGGACCGCCTGTTTGAATGCTGGCCCCGGCGCCAGAGCGCCAGGGCCGGACTGTCAGAGACTTAGAGCCGGATGATTTGAGATCGAACCACGAAGTGGCCCGATCTAAAATCTGAATCCGCCTCTATATCAAAAAGCTAGAGGGCGATTCAGGCTTCAGCTCCGCTCGCAAAGCAGGCGGAGCCGAAGTCATCGCACTCTAAGGCGCCTGTGTGGCGGCTTGGGCGTTGTAGATGCTGAAGTTGAAGTACTTCGACTGCAGCTTGTCGTAGGTGCCGTTGGCGTGGATTTCCTTGATCGCCCAGTCGATCTTCTTCAGAAGGTCCGGTTCATCCTTGCGGACGCCAATAGCGATGTAGGAGCCCAGCACGTCCTTCGGGTCGTAAGTGGCGTTGCCGCCGATCTGGTAGTCAACACCCTTCGGGGTCTTCAGGAAGCCGTAATCGGCCTCCACGGAGTCTTGCAGGGAGGCGTCCAACCGGCCGGAGAGAAGATCGGCATAAACCTGATCCTGACCCTGATAGGAAACCACATTCACGCCATTAGGCTGCCAGTAGGTCTTGGCGTAGGTTTCCTGGATGGTGCCGGCTTCGACGCCAACGGTCTTGCCCTTCAGGCTGGCGGCGGTGGGCACAATGCCGGAGCCTTTCTTCACAATCAGGCTGGTCGGCTCGTCATACATCTCGGACGAGAAGTCGATCTGCTGGGCGCGTTCCGGTGTCACGGTCATCGAGGAGAGAATCGCGTCGAATTTACGGGCCTGCAAGGCTGGGATGATGCCGTCGAAGCTCTGGCTCACAAACACACATTTTACCTTCAGCTCAGAGCAGATGGCCTTGCCAAGATCAATGTCAAAACCTTGAAACGCACCCGATGGCGATAGCGATTCGAAGGGAGGGTACGTCGCATCTACACCAAACGTAATTTGCGTGGGCGTCGTGGCCGAGGCGGCCACCGGCATCGCCACGCCAAGCATACAGACCGAGGCAAGCGCCGGTGCAAAAAGCTTTTTCATGTTGTCTCCTATGCTGAAAAGCCCGCCCCAGCCGCCTGCCGGGGTACGGGATTGAAAGACATTAGCCGATTAAAATCCCGGCGCAACGGTAGAATCTGACGTTTAGACTCTGTGCATTTGCGCTGTATCAAGGCAGCCATCGCGCGGGCTGACGAATAATGGGCCTGTCTGCCTATTCTGAAGGCAGATATTTTGCGAGGTAAAGGTGTTTCCATGGCCGGGACCTGGCCGGTTGTTCTGATCCACTCAAACGACGAGCCGATTGGGCACGCTTTACGCTTCGTGTTGCAGATGGAGAAGGTTTGCGCGCAGCTCTGCCCGGATGCCACGGCGCTGCGGGATTCCCCGGGGCTGTTACAGGCGCACTGCCTGGTACTGCTGTACCATCCGCCGGTTGTGGATGGCTGTGAGCTTTCGTGTGTGGCGCGGCGAAAAGGCGCGCTAGCACCTGCGATTCTGCTTGTTGACGCGGCAACCCCGAGGGTGAAGGCCCAGGCCGCCGCGACGGGTATCTGGCGGTACTGGAGAAGCCGGTGATGGACGGCCGACTGATCGACGCGATTCTGGGCTGTGTGCCCAGGCATAGGCGCGCTGTGCCGCTTAAGTAGAAACCCTTAAGTAGAAACCCGGATTTTTCAGCGGGTAAACAGGCGCTACCAAGGGCACATCAGTTTGGTGATGGAGTTTGAGCGATGTCCGCGACGATGATGCTTCGTTCTGAGATGCGGGGAAACCCGGTGCCGATGCAGGTGGCGCGGCCAGAAATCCACCCAGTGCTGCATTATGCGCCAGATGAAGGCATCTTCGCCGAGGGAGACGCCGCTGGCGGCATATATCGTGTGGTTAGCGGCGTGGTGCGGTGCTGCAAGTTTCTGGCTGATGGTCGGCGCCATATTGATGCCTTCCACAAGGCCGGTGACGTGTTCGGCTTCGAGCTGGGGGGACAGCGCCAGTTTTGTATCGAGGCGGTGACAGCTTGCGCGCTGGTAAAGCTGCGCCGTTCGTTCCCGGAGTCCGACTCCGCGGCCGCCGCGCAGCTTTATGCGTATGCCATGCGCTCCCTGGCGCATGCGCAGGCGCATTCACAACTGTTGGGGCGCGCCACGGCCGGGCAGAGATTGGCCCATTTCCTGCTGGACATGGGCGGCGCGC
>JAQNCU010000207.1 GCA_029077775.1 Acidocella sp.
CTCATTTGTCCAACAAATCTGGCAACAACCAGGGCTACACGACGGCAATCAGCCTTGAGACGGGCAAGCGCCTGGGGCTTGGCCATGGCTGGTCGCTGATCCCGCAGGTGCAGATGGTCTATACCAACGCCAATTTCGTGGATTTCAACGATACGGCGGGCAACCACGTACAAATCGGCAATGGCAACAGCCTTCAGGGGCTCGCTGGCTTACGTGTTGAAAACCAGTCCAACCTCGCGCAGCCCGGCCAGGCGCCGCGCCGCCTGCAGGTCTACGGCATTACCAACCTCACCTATCAGATGCTGGCTCCCACCAGCATCAATGAGACCAGTGCGATCGTGCCAACCACCACGCTTACCCAGGGTAGGCAGGCCCTGTGGGGTGATGTCGGCACTGGCGTCACCTATGCCTGGAAGCAATGGAGCCTGTACGGAGAGGCTGATTACGCCACGGCGCTCAGCGCCCGTACAGGCCGGAATTATGCCCTCACGGGCAGCGCCGGTCTGCGCTATATCTGGTAATCTAAGGTCCGTGGGGATACCTACGATGCGGCGCAAACCATCGGTTACCAGTTTTGTACGCACGATCAGCATGGCGGGTGATCCCCGGCGTGCGACGTTCGTCCCGCCACAAGCCGAGCTCGGGCTGGATTGGGCGTTCATGGACGCCTCGACCGACCTGCTCGAAGGGCTGCGTTTCGATCCCGACATCAGCCGCCGCCATGCCAAACGCCTGCTCACCAAATCTGAACTGGGTTGTTACAGCAGCCATGTTCACGCCTGGCGCATGTTGCTCGCCCACCCCAGTGCCTCGCAAATGATCGTGCTGGAGGATGATGTCATGGTCGATTGGCCCTTGCTCGGCAAAATCGCGGCGTATGACTGGGCGGGGTCAAACGTTCATTACCTCAAACTTCACGCCCGTGGCTATCCACCGGCCCGCCACCTCACCACGCGCCACCCGGAATTCATCTATGAACATTCGCCGTTTTACCCGCACGGGCTCGTGCATTTCACCGGGTTGGCGCTGGGCACGCAGGCTTATCTGATCACGCGCAAAGCCGCCGCCAGCTTTGAGGCACAGGCGCGCCTCGTCTCCCGCCCGATCGACAGGCAGATGGACCGCGCCTGGGGCACCGGCATTCCGGTTATCGGCTTTGTGCCGTTTCCGGCGATTGAACAATCCGGCCCTTCGACCATCGGTTATGCGGGCATGGATAAGGTCACACTCACATTACCGCAGCGCGCCCGTTATTACATCGCCCGCGCGACCGAGCTTCTGCGCATCAGGCTCTATCATCACTTCGCAGCCTCTCCGCGGCTCTCGCGGCCCTGAGCCGCCAGGCCATGGCCGCACCGCACGTGGCCCAGAGCGGGAACAGCAGCAACCCGGTATCGTTGGCGATTGTAATGGTGTAGCCGCCGAGTAGCCACAGCACCGCCAGCACAAGCCGCTCCGCCCCACGGGCGCTGTCCCACAAGGCCGCTATGCCAATGGAAAACGCCACCAGGTCGTATGAAAATCCATACGGCATAGCGAGTATCGCTAAAGCCGCAGTCAGCGCCACGCGCGGCACGGCATGCATACGGCCAGGCCGCCAGGCCATCCAAACCAGGCACAACGCGATGACGCTGATGCAAAATTGCACCATTCGCGCCACATCCACCCCTGCCCCAAGGCTGCGCAGCATATAAAATGGCGTGATCCCCGCCGCAGGGAAAAACGCTGTGAACGGCAAACTGGCGACCAGGACAGCATCGTGCTGCGTAATTGTGAACCACTGCCACCAAACGGGCCACCCTGCCACCACCAGGGAAAGCCCCGCCACTGCCAGCCCGGCGAGAAATGCGGCAACAAAAACGCGCGCGAAACGCCCGTGCAGCCATGAGGCTGGTACCATGAGAGCCATTTGCGGCTTCACGGCCAGCAATCCACCGATAATGCCAGCCGCAACCGGCCGCCGCTCAGCTAAAGCCAGAGCGGCTACCAGCATGGCGCCCAACAGCGTGCCGTTTTGCCCGCCTGCCATGTCGTGCAAAGCCGCCGGGCTGGCGAGCCCTGCGGCAATCACCGCCCAACCAAATCCGGCCCAGCGCAGCAATATCGCCCCGAGTATCAGCGAGGCCACACGCCAGACCCAGAAGGAGAGTGGCAAAGGTAGCCAGGCGAACGCCATGGCGAGAACCTGCATTGGCGGGGGGTAGAGCCACGCGATTTGCGGCGGCGCGGTGGCACCAAGGATATCGACCCGGAATGTTGCGGGCGGCGGCGGTGTTGCCAGGCCATGCCGTGCCAGCAATCGTCGCCCGACATACCAGAACCGCGCATAGTCTGATTGCGGCAGTTGTTGCGTCATGGTCATCATCTGCGGCGACGGCGCGGCGCGCATGGCCAGCATCAGCCTTGCATTACTGAGCGCGAACACACCGTACAATGAAATGATCGCGGCGGCGGTAACCACCAACCCTGGGCGTGTTTTCAAACGCGGCGTTACCCCGATGCCCTCAACCGCATCGCCGCCTGCGCCACGCAAAGCGCGAATACATCCAAAGCATCAAACGCGCGCGTAACGCCATCCTCAGGCACCATCAAGGCGAGCCCGCCGCCATATTCAACCGCTCCCGGGATCATCAGATTATCGGGTAGCGAAAACCCCTCCACCGCCAAGCCTGTTATGGGGTCAGGAACCGCTGCCACCTGCGCGGCGCTGCGCGCGGTAAACCCCACAGCACTGTTTGAATACCCAAAAACCGGCCGCCCGCGCCCCAGAAACCAGCCGATTTCGACCAGCGTGCCCGCATCCGCCGACGCGCCCCGGAATGGCGTGAGGTTCGCAATCACGATCTCGCAGCCCTCCATCATCGCGATGTCATTTAAATAGATCGCCCGCCATGCCTGGTCATGCGGCAGGGTCATCAGATGCTCGATCTCCGGGTTCAGCGGTGCCCGCCCGATAATCCCGTGTTGCGCGCAAATCGCAATCTTCGCCTGGGCATTCTCTCTGGCGTTCGGTAGAAACACATCGGGCCCGGCGAGATACGCGGTTAGCTGTTTCATGCCGCCCGGTCACCCGCCATCGGCGGTTAGTGCGGCTTCATAAGCCGCCATCAGATCCCGAAACGCTTCATCCAGGCTCATCCCGCTGGTATTGAACGCCAGATCGGCCTTGGCATAAAACGCCGCCCGGCCTTCCAGGATCAGGCGCAGATCATCCATCGCCTCGCGGTTATCGGCCATCGGGCGCAAATCTCCCTGGGCGATCACCCGGTTCATATGGTCTTCCGGTTCGGCCTTCAGCCAGATGGTGAAGCACTGGCTCAACAACAAATCGAGCGTCGCCGGGTCTGAGACCAGGCCACCAGCGGTCGCGATCACGCAGTTTTTGTGTTGCGCCAGGGTCTCCTCCAACGCCTGTCGCTCATACCGCCGATACGCATTGGGGCCATAGAGCGCCTGAATTTCAGCAGGCGAGCACCCGGCCAAACGGGTAATCTCCACCCCCAACTCAATAAATGCCCAACCCAGCCGGGACGCGGCCATCCGCCCCAACGTGCTCTTGCCCGCCCCGCGCAACCCGACAAAGGCCAGACGGTTTCGGCGCTGCACGCCGCCATGCCCGGTCACGAACAAAGCGGCCAACGCCCGGTGAGCGGTCTGTAACGCCGCCCGGTCGCGCCCGCTTAATAGCTGCCGGATCATCAGCCATTCCGGGCTGCTTGTCGTCTCATCGCCCAGCAATTCCGCCAGTGAGCAATCCAGCGCCTGTGCCACCTGTTGCAAGACCAGCACCGAGACATTGCCGACCCCGGATTCCAGATTGGCGAGATGCCGCTCGGACACTTCGGCGGCCTCCGCCAGTACGCGCCGAGGCATCCCGCGTCGCGCACGCAGCAGCCTCACCGTCCGCCCGAGGCTCAGCAGCAACGGGTCTTTATCCGCCAGGCCTGAAATTTTTAAAGGGGCATCCATGACATGATATGACATATCACCGCCATGCCTGGACCAAAAGGGTGAAGGGCGCTCATGAACTATATTGCATAACCATCCCGGCTACGCTAAAACCGTTACAACAAAACAGGGGAGCGCGCGGCATGAACAACATGGTGCGGACGCCAATTTCAGGAAACGCGGCTGATTTCTTTCTGGACCGACATTGCCGGGAGGGGCGGGGCGACAAAACCGCATTCATCGGGCCAGAGCGCCATTTGACCTATGCAGGGCTGCTCGCCGGCACCCAGGCTTTCGCCGCCGGGCTTAAACAAGCGGGCATCAAGCGTGAGTCGCGGATCGCGCTGTTAATGCTCGATGATGTTGATTTCCCCATTGCCTTCTGGGGCGCCATCCGCGCCGGGGTCATCCCCATCCCCATCAACACGCTGCTGCCGCCTGATCTTGTCACCTACATTCTGGCCGATTGCCGGGCAGAATTGCTGGTGGTCTCGCCGTCGCTTTTGCCTGATCTGGACGCCGCGCTGGCCAGCCTGCCCGATCTCACGCGCATCATCACCGCCGATGCCGAACTCGCCGCCTTTATGCAGCCAGATACCGCGCCGCCGGTCGCCACCCACCCCGATGAGGTCGCTTTTTGGCTCTATTCCTCGGGTTCCACCAACATGCCGAAGGGCGTGCGGCACGTGCATTCCAGCCTGCGCGCAACCGTGACAACCTACGCCGAGACGGTTTTAAAATTGCGTTCGGATGATGTGGTCTATTCCGCCGCCAAAATGTTTTTCGCCTACGGTCTGGGCAACGCCATGACCTTTCCGATGGCCGTGGGTGCCACCACCATCCTGCTGCCGCACCGGCCCACACCCGCCGCCGTTCTGGCCTTGATGGAAGCGCATAACCCCAGCGTTTTTTGCGGCGTACCCACGCTTTACGCCGCCCTGCTGCAACATCCGGGCCTCGGATCCGGGGCAGGCTCCGCCCGGTTGCGCCGCTGCATCTCCGCCGGTGAGGCTTTGCCCGAAGCCATTGGCACGGCATGGCGGCGTACCGTCGGTGTCGATATTCTCGATGGCATCGGTTCGACTGAAATGCTGCATATTTTTCTCTCCAACAGCGACCACGCATTGCGCTATGGCACATCTGGCGTGGCCGTTCCGGGATATGAGCTGCGCCTGGTGGACGGGCAGGGGGCCGACACCCCGGATGGTGAGCCCGGTGAATTGCTTGTCAAAGGCCAAAGTGCCGCCGAGGGATATTGGAACCTGCGCGATAAAACCCGGAGCACGTTTGTTGGCGCCTGGACCCATACGGGCGATAAATATATTCGCGATGCTGATGGTTTCTACCGTTATTGCGGCCGGACCGATGACATGTTCAAGGTCAGCGGCATCTGGGTCAGCCCGTTTGAGGTTGAAGGCGCGCTGGCATCGCATGACGCGGTGCTGGAGGCCGCGGTAGTCGGGCGCGAGGATCAAGATGGGCTGACCAAGCCACGCGCGTTTCTTGTCTTAAAGCAGGGAATCATGCCCAGCGCCGCCCTGACCGATGAGCTGAAAGCCTTTGTGAAACAAAAAATCGGCCCGTGGAAATACCCTCGCTGGATCGACATCGTCGATGATCTGCCGAAAACCGCCACAGGCAAAATTCAACGCTATAAACTGCGCCAATGGAACTGAACATCGCCCTCGATGGCCGCCCCGTCGAGGCGCATTGGTACGGCCCCGCACCCGATGCCGCCCCCACGATCATCATGCTGCATGAGGGC
>JAQNCU010000208.1 GCA_029077775.1 Acidocella sp.
GCCCCGGCGTGTTGTGAACATCCCCCACAAGCCAATAACGCCCCTCACGCCGCCCGGCGGGCAGATAATACCGGCACACCGCCTCAGCCTGCCGGGCCAGCAATTGCGCCAACTCCGCCGCGGTCATGGAAAAATCATGCTTGCGCATTGTTACCCCTCCATCGCTACTGATTGCCCATCTGCCCGGCCCACCCTCCGCGTTGGGCCAAACAGCGCAGCCTATCCCTCAGCCCCGCCCACGCGCTACTTCCGAATCGGAAGTGCGCGGGCGCCGCCTCACCGGCACCGGCGCCAAGGGGCCGGAAGCATCGGCTCTCCGCGAGTCTGCTGAAATTTCATCCTTCCAGCACTCGCAGAACACCGCCCACGCAAAATGGGCCGTCCTGCTGCCAGGTCCGGCCCATCCGCATTGGTCATGGTCTTGGCTCTTCGTGGATTGTACCGAGCATCGGGCTACCCGCTCTCCTGCCCGGCGATGTCGGCAAGACAGTCCGACAGAAACTCCGTGGTCGAGCAGCCTTTGATGGCATCGGCGGTGATGAACAGCGCCATGCCGCCAAACCCATCGGCGCGCATTTTTGAACAAGTAAATGCCGTCGTTACGGTGATGTAGCGCAGCTTGGCGGAACGCCGCACGATATCCTGGAGAATCATCTCCCAGGACACACCGCTCATATCCAGGTAAACAGAAGCATCATCCGCAGCAGTGCTTTTGAGCTTATCCTCCACATAATCGCGCACCTGGCTGTCACTGCCGCGCACCTCCTCCAGCGCCGCGTTGAGTTCCGCGCGATCCATCCAGATCAGATCCGACGGCCCTTGCCAGGAATGGAAATAGGTTCCGCCGCCATCCGGTTCCGCTTCAAACATATGCGAGAGCAACAACAGCTCCAGCTTTGTCATGTCCGCGTCCGGGATGATCTCCGGTATCACGGTCGGTGAAAAATAATCCGCCATGTTGGCCTCCAAAAATGCAAAACCCGGTACGGGGCCGGGTTCTGTGTTGAAAGAGATGGATGGTGAAAGCCGATGCTCAGGCAGCATCGGTTTCAAAAGGATCGAGCAGTCTATGCAGCGCCATTGCCCGGCCCATCCAGGGTTCGGGTCGGATCGCTTTGATACACTCCGCAAAGCCCGGTATGAAGCCGAAATCTTCACGAACGTGCTGCTCGCCGATCAGGCGCACCGGTACGACACGCCCCGTCGAGATCGTCATGACAGGGCCAAAAAATCTCTCCGCCATGACAATGCCCTCAGCGTGATGACGAAGCGCCCGAGGCCGAAAATCCGATGAAATCATCTTGCTCTCATCGATTATATGGACAGTACCTGAACGGCCTTCATTTGCCGTATAATCTGCCCTGACATTTCCGAATCCATTGAGGTCACGATGTTTACAGTGCGACGCGCGAGCGGCGGCGAGACCATTGTCCTTTCCGATGAAGACGGCGCTTCGGCTGGACCTATCTGCAGGTTCCTGGCCTACCTCACGGCAAAGGGGTACTCGCCCAACACCGTCCTGGCCTATGCTCATGATATCGTTCATCTTTTGACCTTTCTCACAAGTCAACACATTGATTGGACTGAGTTTTCTGCCGAGCGTTCGGTTGATTTCCTGCTTTACCTCCGATCGACACCTTCCAAGCGAAGGCACAGGGATTGGACAATAAGGCTGGCCACTCAGGACGGGGTGGCGATGCCGGCCAGTCTGTCGGCCGCAACCATCAATCGGGTGCTTGTCGCCGTCAGCGCGTTCTACGACTGGGCTATTTTCATCGGTGCATTCCCCGGGGCAAACCCCATAGTGAAGATCAAGGACCGAACATCCTGGCGCACCACGGACCGGCATAGACCATTCCTGACGGGTATCTCGCGACAGGAACCAGAGGTCCGGGAACTACGTCTGAAGACCGTCCGGCGGTTGCCACGACCAATGAACGACTTGCAGATCGCCAGCCTATCGAAAGCTTTGCGGAACCTGCGTGATCAAAGCCTCATCTTGTTGATGCTCAACGCTGGCCTACGTCCTGGTGAAACTCTGGGGTTACATCTGGTGGATATCAGCTATGGGCGAAGGCGCATATTCGTGCGCTGCCGGGACGATCACCCAAGAGGCGCTCGTTCAAAATCACGAACCGAGCGCGTAGTTGACCTCCATGATGGCGCAACGCTGGAAACGCTTAACGCTTATGTGATGGACGAGCGTCCGGCCGAAGGTGTGTCGCCATTTGTATTCCTCGTTGGTGGAACAGGCAAACATCGCGAAGAACCGCTGTCCTATGCCGGTCTGGTCCGAATGTTCGCTCGTGCTTGCGAACGGGCAGACATCCGGGAACCATGGATGACACCACATGCTCTGCGCCATACCCATGCCACGCGGATGTGGGAGGCCGGAATGCGGGAACTCACCCTCCAGCGACGACTTGGTCATGCCTCACCAGAATCTACCAGAATTTACACGCGCGTTTCAGACGCAGTCGTTGTCGCGGAATACCGCCAGGCACTGGGCCTTAGCCGTGATCCGTCACCAACCGACGGAGAACCGTCATGACCCGAAGCTCTTCCAAATCCACCAATGCCGTAGGCTCACTGTTCGTTCATTCCGGTGAAGCCGAGTATGTGGCTTACCTCTCTAAACTTCCGATGGACGAGAGCTTTCGTCGTAAGAGGCTGGAATACCGTGCAAACTTCATCTCCCAATGGCCTGATCCCAAAGCCTGGTTTTCCGAACCACTGCCAGTTAGGATCGGCTGCCTGGCTGGAGACAGACAGGCGTTTCCGACTTACCCAGTGAGTTTTCGTGCCAGAACCTACCTATATTATCTGGCACTCACGGATCGAATCCGACTGGACTATGATTTCTTATTCGCCGTTGGGAACATGCGCGTCGCAGAAACGCTCGCGCCACTTGATGCCTATTTCGGGCTTGATCAACTCGTCGGCGACAGCAGCAAAATCGGCTACTCCGAGACCGGCATGCGTTCATCGCTGTACGGGATACTACCCCGGTTCGCCATGCACAGCGGAATCAGGTCTTTCGATGATTTGCGACAGTGCCACCTTGACGAGTTGACCGTGGCGGTAAAAACTTTTGCCGCACGCAAAGATGCCCATCTATTCAAACTACCAGATGAAGACTTCCCGAAAGGCTTCCAGCGCGGATGGCATCATCGCATTCGACGCCTTCAATTACTGCTTTTCCATCGCGGCAACGACGTTATCCGGCCGAGGATCATTCCGGATAAGAGAAAGCCAATGCCGTCGCCACGGCCTGACCTGCAGGAATGGGCTGATCGGTGGATCAACAGGAAGCGGCAAACTCTTGCCCGCCCCACCGTTGATCACCTTGCCGTGTCGCTTCGTCAATTCGTTGCTTTTCTATCCGCAGCATCTCCGGCGATTTCGACGTTTGCCGATGTAACTCCAGAATATTTCAACGCATATTTGCTATTCCTGCAATCTGAGACTGCACAGAGAACCGGTGCGCGCTTGTCCATCACAGCAAGGCGCGCACGAGCTGGTGCAGTTGCCCGCTTTCTTGCAGACGGTGCTGCGTGGGGATGGCCGAATTTTCCCAACAGGCCCCTTCTGGATCCGAACGACCTGCCGCGCCTCGCGCATCGTGTTCCCCGCTTTATCCCTGCGGCCGAACTGAGTCGCCTCATGGAACAAATTCCCAATCTCACATGCGAATTCCAACGAACAGCTTTACTGGTGGCGCGATGGTCAGGCGCCAGGCGCAGCGAGATCACGCGGTTGCGGCTGGATTGCCTGGACCGGTATCCAGATGGAACCGCTCGCCTACGCATCCCGGCCGGCAAGACCATGCGTGAACGCATGGTTCCTTTGCACGACGATGCTGCAGCCTCGCTGCGGGCTCTGATCGCAAAACGACTGCAGGCCAGGGACCGCCCAATCCTTGACGAGCGCACCGGCGAACCCGTCCGCTTCGTATTTTACCGCCGCAGTGGGCGTATATCGCCGGACTATCTATTTCAGCACTCGCTCAAAGCCGTCTGCATGCTCGCCGGCCTTGTTAACCCGGATGGCAAACCCATAATCACAGCGCATCGGTTTCGTCATACCGTCGGAACCCAACTTGCGGAGCGAGGTGCGAAACTTCATACCATCATGAGTGTCCTTGGCCACCAGAGTCCTCATATGTCTATGGTCTATGCCCGGATCAGCGATGCCGAAGTGCTCAAGGACTACCAAAGCGTTCTCGGACCGGGAGCATCACTCGCCGGACCTGGAGCTGAAGCCATTAGAGCCGGGCGCCTCAGCAACACCGCCGTTCATTGGCTGAAATCCAATTTTATTAAAACCGAATTGGAGCTTGGCCACTGCCTTCGATTGCCATCCGAGGGTCCTTGCGAATGCGATCTTTATCTGAGCTGCACCAAGTTTGTGACGACACCGGCTTATGCCGACCGACTAAGAGAGCGGCATGGCTTAGAATTGAATCTTGCCGAAGATGCGAAACAACGGGCTTGGCCACGCGAAGTAGAACGGCATTGCACAATCGCGCGCCGGATCGAGCAATTGTTAAATGAACTCGGTGAGCCATTGAAAAATAAAATCAAAAAAGCCAAGACGGTTGTGGTCCGGTGATTGACCCGGTGGGCCCACAGGCACCTCCCCGCCGCCCGCTCCGCTTGCGCGTTAATACGCGCTACGCGGGCGGCGGGGCCCCTCCTATGGACTACCGGGACAATCACCTCCATCGACGATTAAAAAATAAAGGGCTTGCCTGTTCACATAACATCGAACCAGGAATGCAGGGGCAAAAAATCTTCCGCCGTGCCGCCCCACTTTTTCGCGGAGGATAAAGCGTGATGATAAGGATGTGCCATTGCCGCCTCCTCAAAATTCATGGGAATAATTTTCGGTGGCGGTATAGCGCTCATTATAGTCGAGCATGATGCTGCCATCCGTCACGTCGAAGGTAAAATCGCCATAGGCACCATCATTATTTTCCCAGCCGCAATGTGTCTGCGCCAGAAAATCATAGGATAGCGCCTCAACGGCTTCACGAACCGTATGGGTCTGGCGTTCAATGTCCGGACTATCCCAGGCGGGCCGAAAAATCTCGATCCGCTCATCGGGCAGTTCAACGATAACGGCGCCTGTCTGGGCTGTGATGTCCTCGATCTGGCCGCTATCGCCATAGCCATCGAAATTCACAATGACGGCGGTGATGCCATGTTCCGCCAGAATGCCGAACAGCGCTTTCTTGTTGCCCTCGAGCACGGCGCGCGCCCGTTCGCGATACGCGCGTTCTTTTTGTTCCCACGAGGCCATAAACGGATCGATCGCAGGAAGCGGTTGTTGGCCAGGCGCTGGATTTTGATTGTCTGACATGATCTGTCTCCAAAAATGCAAAGCCCGGCACAGGGCCGGGTTTTGATTAAGGTTGAATGATGGAATAGATCCGAGGCGGCCTCTGGGCCGCCTCGGGTTTCTGGGATCACTCCGCCGCGATCTCGTGCGGCAGGGCGTGTTCGTGGTCTTCGGCGGATGGAAGATCGGCCGTCTCAACCTCCTCGCCGACCACATCCGCACTGTCATTTGCGGCGGTGGTCTGCGTGGCCACCGCCTCAGTGTCTGCCGGCGTCGCCATGGTCTCGACGCCCTTCGTGCGCAGCGGCTCGGGCAACCAGCCGGAACCCGCC
>JAQNCU010000004.1 GCA_029077775.1 Acidocella sp.
GGCGGGTCTTCTCCAGCTCGGTCCTGACCAGGGCCAGCTGCTCCTGGAAGCGCGGGTTGGCCGGCTCGTACATGAGCGCCGCCTTGAGCTGCCTTGTAATGGCCATCAGCGTGAACATGGTCTCGACATCGAGGTAGCTCTGATCCGCGACGCCGTACGAGTTGAACTTATAGGTTGTCACGCACCGGACGATGGCTGGCTGACCATATGCCGAGAATGCGGGAACTGCGATGCCGCTCAGCAGAAGCTGTTGCTGCGCCGCGTAATTCCACCAATTTGCCTGCGCCGGTGCGAGAACCGACAGCAGCGATAACGTCTGCAACGGTCTGGACGCGAGGTTGCGAATGGACACCGCAACGGCACCCATCCAGTCTGCCACCCAATCCCAGGGCGGGCTGGGACTGCCATTCACGCCGATGATCGTCTGATGCTGATCGTTCATTGTGCCGCCGGCTGTCATCAAGCTCGAAAGCGTTCCAGCCTGCATCGTAAAGACGTGTCCGTAGTCCTGACGGTTCCAGGCCCAGCGTCCGGTCGCATCGTTCATCAGGGATGTGAACTCGGTCAGTTCGGTCGCCCCCGAATAAGGATGTCCAATAAAATCGAACGGTTGATCGCCGATCGCCGCGGCAACAAACGCCATGTCCGGGTCGAGTGTGCCATTTGCCATCGGCACGATCGTGACGGTGATCCCAACGGGTAGCACCTGCCCTGCTTGCGTCCCGCCATAATTCAAGAGCACATCGATGTTGTTTCCCTGAAGCCCTTTATGAACGGCGGTCAGTGTCACCACGCTGGCAGCGGCGGTTGCGGTCAGTGGCAGGTCGAGCGTGCCCATGATCGCGGTCACGATGTTCCCCGCGATGACGGTTGGCGTATCGCCGACATTGACACCGACCGGAACACTGAACCCGGCGACATAAAGCCAAATTGTGCCCGGCAAGGTCGCAGTACCCGTCACGGTGATGGACCCGGTTGCGGCGGCGGCCGTTCCCGCATCGGCCACTGGCAGACACCAGACGCCCGAGGAGTCCTGTTGAAAATAGACAGAGCACATACGGCCAAGCATGGAGCGTGCGCCGAACAGGCTGCGGGCGACCGCCAGAGATGGCACGAACACCGGCACCGCCGGTAGCGCGACGGCCGTCTGCCCGATCAGCAGCGAGGGCTGCTGGAACAGATTGACACCGGCGTTAACGTTCGAGAATTCGACGTAGAATAGCGGAACCAGATTGTTCGACGGGATTCGCGAGAAGGCAATACTGCTTTCGGACATTCTCTAACTCCTAGCTTAAAGGAAAAACGATCGTGGCACCGGTCAGAACCTCACCGGTCGCGGTTTCAACTGTGAGATCAGTCTCGGTCAGCGGCGCGCCGTAGGCGCCAGGCGGAACAGAACCGGAGAACGGAGCCAGCATGGGCTCGAAGACCTCGGTCCAGTTCATGTCGAACACGTATATAGCGTAACCTTCGAACACGTCTGCATCAGCTTTGATACTGAATTTCTTATCGATAGCCCTGACCCGCTGAACTGGCGGGGCAATAAACGCGACATAATTTAGCAATGATCTGATCTCTAGGCTGAGCTGCTCCGTCTGCGTCTCGACATCGACGGAAGGCGCGCCGGAAACATATCCAACGATCGTGAGCTTTGCCGTCGCGTCATATTGACGTGGCGCGTCGCCGATCCACTGCAGGCTTTCGTCATCAATATAGACCAGCAGGCATGGCGAATCCTGAGCCGAGACCGGTACGGTGCGCGTGTCGAACACGCGCGGGCCGGCCAGAGTGTTGAGCGACTGCAGGAGCGTGACGGTGCGCGCCCTCAAAACCTGCGCGAAGTTCGGAATTGTCAGATCTTCAGCAAGCATCAGCCTTGAACCTTCATGAGGCGCAGAAAAACCTGACCAAACCCGTCTTTCTCAGGCGGATCAGCCACAACCCAGGTCAGATTATCGACGACCACCTGATCACCCTGACAGGGATCGATCCCGTTCATGTCGGAGAGACGTAGCATGAGCGTTGCCTTGCGCACGGTTACAAAAACACCAGCCGCAGCGTCGAGCTGATCATGTACCGAGAATCGGTTGAATATGCCGCTCAACGTGAGCTGGGCTGCGCGCAGCGGCATATAGGTAACCGGCACACCAAAGGCCGCCACACATGGCCCGAGCACAAGCGCATCAAAATTGATCATAAGGCGCGGCCTTAGACGGATTTCACGGCAGATGAGGAGCCAGGCGCAACGGCACACAGATGCCCGTTTTGTGTCAGATATTGAACGTCCATGGCCGAGAGCGTGCTGACCGCAAACACCGTCCCCTTTTCGATGAGCTGGGGCCGTGCACCCATCGGCGAACCAGGAGGAACATAGCGGATGTCTGACAGCGCCTGCAGATTTTGCACAACGGCATCTGTGGATGATGATGCGAACATTTCGAATACTTCCAAAAAAAGGGCCGTCTGACACGGCCCCTAAAAAAACAGCTTTAAAACGAACGGCGTTCGCTTCCGGCTCCAAAGGTAAACCGTTCGGCAGATCGGCCGTTGCATCCATGGTTCCGACCATCAACGTCTCAGGTCGGGTGCAGATGAACAACGGATAGGAATAGACCTCTGAGCGCCACCAGGCACCGCGATCTCGATCAAAAACCGGGATGACGTATTGCGGTTTGCCCAGCGTGTTGACCCAGGGCACGAACTCCGCTGGCGCATTGATTTCCTGGAAGATGCCCGGAGCGTCAGCCGGGAAGAATCGCGCGCCGTTGGTCGCCACGGCGATCGTGCTGGCATCGTCAGAACCGCGATAGTTGAACCAGTCAATGCCGCCGAAGCGCATGGCCTCGAACGCGTTGCCCTTGCGTAACTCTTCCGCTGCCGCCCAGTTCAGATAGGTCGTACGAACGTCCGTATGATTGGTCAGTGCGTCCCAGAAAGCGTCCCCGCACAGCGCCATCACCTTGGATTTTGGGGTGAATGCGCCTTGAGACGCGCGCGCGATGGTTCGCACGATCTGATTGCAAAGGGGCCGCAAACTACCGACAGTCTGCGCCAGGAGGTTGAACGCAACCTCCGGCTGGGGGGTGATGCCGAATTCCTGATACCAGTTGAACAAAACTGTATCATCCGCATCGCGAACCAGGCCCTGTATCGCGCCGAGGCGCATCCGCTCTTTGGTGAACTCCACCGAGGCCAGCAACCCGGTCGGACCGGACAACCTGCGAGCCACTTCTTTCTGCAGCTGCATCATCACGCTTTCGGTTCCGAATTCGCGCACGTCCTGGACTTCATCTGCACGGATCGTGTCGCCATGAGCAATACGGGGGCATTCGAAATAGCGGGCCTGGCGCTTTTCGGTGGTGCGCTCGGTGAGCGGATCGCCGCGGTTGCTGGTAGGTACCACGATCAGCTTACCCGCACGTTGCTCGATTGCCGCCGCCTTGGTGCGGATCGGAAACGGATCGAACAGCTTCATCTCGCCGAGACCGACGGGATTATACGGGTTACGCTCGACGCCATCAGTCAGCTGAACGGAGCTGAAGGCATCGTTTCGGAAAACGTTAAGAATTGTGCCTGACATTGATTAGGGCTCCAGTTTTAGCGAGCGATGATGCCGGACGTCGCTAGGGCGGCGATCGCGGTTGCTTGCAGGGTTGCGAAAGATCCGGATCCGGATACGGCCGGATCCCATTGCAGTTCGGATTGATTGACCTCGGCATTGCGCCGCACCACCGCAATCTTTCGGAAGTTGCCCGCCTCGACCCAAACGCGGTTGTAGAGAATGCCGATCGGCGTGGTGATCGTGCCACCTGTCCAACTCTGCCAGGCACCCGTCTGTTCAGTCACGTTCAGGGTGAATGAGTCGCCAGCCACGAACGCCGTGCCACCCGCCGTGATTGTAAAACCAACCTGCGGGCCGGCAAACGCCACACCAACGGTCGCGTTGCCTATAACGTCGCCGCTTGGAGCGGTGACGTTGAACACGGTCGCTGATGTCGCTGTCAGCTTATAAGCACCGAGCTCGGACGGGTTGAGAACCGACAGACTGCCGACCGTGCCGGTGCCGGTGTTTGTACCCGCGGTGCTGGTGACGACGCCAGCCGTCGCTTGCACGATGACAAGTCCGCCTTCGAAGAGCACGTCGGATCCCGTCGAATTGTCCATATAGCCCGTGTCCTTTGACAAATCGCCGTTTGCTTCGGAGATCATGAAGGCACCATCATAGAATTGCTCGAAAATAACCGGTGAAGGCATAACAATCTCTCCTTATTTGCCGCTAACGGCTTTGAACGCGTGATCCCAGGTAGAAGCGATAGCGGCGGTGGAAGCCCGCGCTGGAGCGCGATCGGCACCGGCACGCGCACCAGAATATCTATCCATCGCCCGGCCAAGCACGCCGCCTTGGGCGACAGGCGCGGTTTTCAGGATCGCGATGGCTTCTTTCCTGCTGAGCAGCGTGTTAAACGCCAAATGTGCTGCCATGTTTGGATTGCGCGCCGCGGCCGTCGACGCAAAGATCGCGGCGCAACGCGCGCGCTCTTTACGTCGAGCCTTGGCCGCTGGCGAGCGCCCGCGCATCTCGTTGACGGGATCATCGTCATCCTCACCATCTGGCTCGGAGTCGGAATCCTCATCAGGATCCTCGGACCCCGGCTCATCGCCGTCATCATCGTTATCATCGCCGTTGTTCGCGTCGTCATCAAAATCCGGATCGGCAGGATCGCTGGAACTGGCTTTACCTGCTTTGCGAGCCCGGCGCGCGCGACGGCTGCGGCGCGCGTTCCCGGGGTTTTCGTTCGGATCGCCCTCGGCGTCATCGCCACCGTCATCGGGAAGCGACCCGGGATCAGCAGGATCGCCCTCGGCATCGTCGTCGCCGGAATCGTCCTGTTGAGCTTTCCGGCCTTTTTTGCGCATTCCGTCATCATCGCCGCCCTCGGCACGGGCGCGGCGCGCTATTGCATTCGCGCCGCGTCCTTTGCCGATTCCTAGAAACGGCTCACTGGCGGCGCGGCGCGATTGTGCGACGCCCTTGCCAATGCCCAGAAACGAGGCGACACCAGCCGCCCCGCCCATCAGGTTTATCTTCAATGTCATGTTAAATCCTTGGGTTAGAGCGTTTTCAACAACGCGTTGAATGCTGCGTCGGGTGCGGCGACATAGTCGGCCAGGCCAGCCCGCACGCCTTCCTGGCCTAGAAACGTCGTGGCTTGTTGTCCAATAACCGCGCTGGTTTTGATCTGCCTGTTGCGGGCCACGGTATTCACGAAGATGCTGCCGATCGTGTTCACATCCTTCTGGAACCGTGCGCGGGCCTTGGGTGTAAACGGTACTTCGGGATAACCATCGGCTTTGCGCGCGCCGAACTGGATGATGTTGACACTGACCCCGGCATTGCTCAGCGCCTTTGAAATGTCGGCGATCATCGCGATCACGCCGATCGAACCGGTTCCACCGGTGCGCGGCACGCAAATTTTGTCGCAGGACGAGGCGAGCGCGTAGGCCGATGAGAAAGCATTCTCGTTCAAGATCGACCAGATCGGTTTACGCCCGCGCGCCGCAAAAATCATGTCGGCGAGATCGAATGCGCCGCCGACCTCACCGCCCGGACTGTCGATATCCAGCACAATGGCTTTCACGTCATCGTCATAGAGAGCGGTAATAAAATTCGCGCGAATGCCATCATAGCCGGTCATTCCCGAATAAGGCCGCAGACAGCCTAGTTTTTGTACCAGCATTCCCTGAACTGGAATGAGGGCGACATTATTAAGAACCTCGTACCCTTTATCATCAGCCCGATCATCCTCACTCAGATCCGATGGTCTAAGCATTACTGAAGCACCCGCGCTGAAGAGCTGCGTCACGCCAAGCCGTTCGGCGAGTGCGGCCATTACCACTTCGGCTTTGGCGGGATGAAGGGCAAGCGGCACGTTGAACATGCGCTGCGCCAGATGCGGAAATCTCTGGTTCATCGTCACTCCGGCTTTGGCGGTTCAGAAATTTGTTGGGCGGCGACACCGCCAGCCCAGTCAGGTCGCGTGAGGCCCTTGGATTTGAAGTACGCTTCCTCAACAGCTCGTTCATCGAGGACATCTTCCCAATAGGTGCCACCAATATCAGCGCAACTCTGATCAAGCGTTCCAAAACCAGCATCGAGGCCCATCAGCTCGCCAGCACGCTCCTTGACCGGATCGATCCAACCTCGGCCGGGCCCGATCCATTTGCATCGCGCGTAAGCCGCGCGCATCGACACAAAATCCGGAGCGCCGTCCGGTAGGGGCAGCAACCCCGGGCGATCCATCATCTCTTCGAGCACGCAATTGTAGATCGGTGTTGCCGTTCCCGCTGTGAAATTTGCGCGCCTGGTCAGCATACGCCTCCAGACGCTGAGGAGTGCAGCGCGCGCCGAGGAATAATTTGTCTTGCTGTAATCCTTCGAAATCTCCTCGGCACTCTCGCCTGTAGCGGCAGCAATAGATCGTAGAAACGTATGCTCGAACGTGTCAAAATCCTCGGCCTCATTCTGAGATTGAGCCGTGGCTATATCCTCGCCCGGAGCCAGCACGGGCATTCTGGCACCACCCATACTGACGCCCCCCTCTTCACCAAGGGAGTTACGAATTGTTTGATACCCCGAAAGCAGCATGGAGCGGTCGTTATCGCCAATCTCCATTGCTTGCCTGACCTGCTCGGCATCAAACGGCGATTTTATAAAAAAACCGACGACTGTGCGCATCACCGCGGCCTGCAGTGCCACCTGATCGTATCTCGCGAGAACCTTAAAGCGCGATAAAACAGGCGTAAGAATACCCAAGCCGCGATGCTGATCAGCCCGATCACTATCACAATCATGAATAACCAGCGGCCTGCCCCACGGGGTTTGACGCTCAAACCGATCCCAGATCATCGACAGGCCCGTATCGTAATAGTCGTTTTGGTGCGCGCGGCGAATATGATAGGCCACCGGCGCCTGGTCGCCATCCACTTCGACGCCGCCCCGCAGATTATGCGTGTCCATCATTTCGTACGGATTGGAGAGCCGGTCAGGATCGATCACCCGCAGCGCCGTCGCGTACCGGGCAGCACCGTACCCTACGCGCTCGGGCATCCATTGCGGCATGACGAGCGCATCCCCATCGATCAGCTTGTGGCGCGCCAGCAGATAGAACATTTGAGTCGCACTCATGCTGCGGGTCGCATCGCAATAAAACAGGGGATCCTCGGCCCACATCCGCCACTCCGCCATGACAGCGCTGCGGTATTCCGCTGCCCAGGTTGCATCGAATGTCGGGCCGTACATGCGTTGCAACACCCGCCAGTTTGGCTGCGGCACGACGTGAAAATTACTCCCCACCATCGAATCGGTGATGCGCGTGATGCTACCCGACGCCCATCCGTCATTGCGGACCAGGTCGCGCGAACGGGCGCGGATGAGATCGGAATCGAGATTGATTTCGCTATCCGGCGACCGGAGAAACGGATACCAATCCGCAATGTCATTGCCGTAGCGGGTTGCCGCATCATACGGCCACGGTGAGGGATTCGGACTGTTGACGCCGGCGCGCACACGTACCATGGCGATGTCGGCCCGTGATATCGAACGGCCGTCCGGATATATCAATTTCGAAGTTTGCGCGTTCATCACATTCTCACGCCGATGGCGCGCCGGCGGGTGGTGCCGAGCGCGTATTGCAGATCACGGATTAAATTGCGCAGATCGTTTGCGTTCGTCTTTGTGTAGGTGACCTGACGATGACCCTGCCCCTCGGCGTAATTCACCATGACCGGCTGACCGCCCGTGACCACAGCCAGAAAAGCGGTCTGCGCCTGGAGCAAAGCAGCCTGCAGTTGCGGTACCGGCCAGCCCGCAAACGGTCCGCTGCAGTTCGGCGTGAGGCCCGGTGTCAGCGACAGGATTGGCGGGATTAACTGAATTGTGTACGTGCCCGAAAGATTAGTGCCGGACATTAACGCCTCACCGGTACGCTTGTGATCATTTTGATCGGAACCGATCTTACAGCGGAAACGGCGGCGTTTGTTTCCGCTACGGCCGATTTTGCACCCAAAGCGCCGTCAAATCGCGACGTCGCTGGCGCGTCATGTTCAACATTAAATTTCAGTGCCGCCGCTGGCGTTGACACCATCGATGCGCCGATTGGAACGACGTTCACGTTGTCCGCCCAGGCGCGTGCCCACACAGGTGCGGCATCCCACCGGATGCGGTTGATACCCATCATGAAGGCCAGCACATGCGTGCCCACCATGAGATCAAGCGCCTCATTTGGCTGTCCTTCCTGCCTGCGCTTCCAGCGGCCATTTCGCTCGCGCTCTTCCGCCACCAGCTGCTCAAACCAGGGATGCGGAGGGGCCGTGCCCGCCAAAACCGCCGGAAATGCCACCGACCAGGGCGCGTCATCGCCGAGAATAAGCTGGCCGTTCAGATCATCTTTGAACAGATTGGGATTGAAGACGCCAAGCGGCACTTCGCCGCGGGCCTGGGCGTAGCGGTCACCGCGCTGCGCGTTCGGAAACACTACCTGCAGACGTGGCGCCTGAAGCGTAGCAGCACCCTTCATCGGCATCACACTCCAGGCCGGACGGCCATCGATGCGCCCGTGCAGCTTGGTACCCTTGCGCGCCCTGATACGGCGCCAGGCTTCATATCCCTGCAGGGTAACGCCCGGTGCGCCGCCGGTGTCAAACCCGACCGCAACGGCGCGCATGCCAAGGCCGGGCTGGCCTTCAAGCGGCCACGCATGCTCTGTGGCGACCTTCAAGATATCATCCCAATCGGCAGCGCTTGTTCCCGGAGAGGCTTCAATTTTCCGGAAATCCACCACCACACTGCGACCGCCTTCACACCAACCGCGCGCCAGCAGCTCGAAACGATTACCCTGGACGTCGATCATGACCGTTATGAAGCGAACGCCGTTCGCGGCAGACCCCAATTTCAGAGCGGGATCCGCCCGCTCGGCTATGACAGTGGCATCGATGGTCTCGGAGGTCTTCGCTTTCGCCAACGGCACACCCCATTGCTTCGAGAGAACCTCGCGGAGTGCTTTGCGGTCATTGTCGATTGCGAATTTGCGCTCGGCGCGTACCCGGGCGACCGCCAGGCCGCCGACGCCGCCTAGAATGAACGGGCTCATCGCCCCTACAATCCAAAATCCGGCGGTATCGCGCGGAATCAAGCCCCCCGTGACCGTTCCATCCTCGTCGATCTGCTGACCGAGACCGACCCATTGACCCATCATGTTCATGCCATAACGCTGGCTATCCTCGATGAGGCAGCCGTTCACCGGACAAAGCAGCCGAGCCATGTCGCGGATCTCATCATCGGGTGCCGTATCGTCGTAATGGATTTCCATGACCCGCGTCGCAATCGGGTTTGGCGAGCTCCAGCAACCGCATTCCGGGCACGGCCAGTACCATTTGCGCTGATCGCTGTCGCGGTAGAGCTCCATGATCCCTGCACGCCAATCCTTGGCCTCGATGCCCTCAGCAAGATCAGGATGCGAGAGGCAAAGCAGTTTCGAACGGTTGCCAAATGTCTGCCGCCGGACATCGAGGAGCGGTTTGGCGTTTGGAACGCCTTTGCAGATAGCGTCCCACTCATCGGCAAGGATGCGCGGTGCGGATTTCATCGTGAAATTACTCATGATCCCGGCGAGAAACTGCACTGACATCGGTCCAAAGCGCTTGAAAAAGAGACTGTTATCGCTCAACAGCACGCGAAGCTCGGCATGATCATTGACCAGGCGTGTGATATTTACCTTGGATTCCGTGGTCACCTGCGGTTCGCTGCCCGAATACCAGAGCATGTCCGCCGGATCGCTCAGCGCTGACGTAAACAGCCAGTTTCGTCCGATCTCGGTTTTTCCGCATTGCCCCGGCCCAACGACCACCTCGGTTAAAAATTGTGCATCAGAGACCGCTTCCATCGGTGCGATGAGATATGGCGTTTGGTCATGGTTCCAGCGTCCCACATAACCGCCTCCCTCATTACTCAACCACCGATGCGCAGCCGCGTAATCGGCGACGTTGGTTGCCTCGGGTGGCAAAAACGCCTTGAGCGCCTCGGCAACCAACACGGAGCCGGAGGCAAAGGGGCTACCCGAAGAGAGTTGTTGGCTCATCGCCGTCCTCACTCATCGCCAGTGCTGCGGCACTTTCACGAACGAACGCCGTGCGCGCGTCAGCAAATTCCCGTTCCAGCACCCGTTTGACCGCTTCCGGCAGGTTATGCGCTTTGCAGACGCGCTCCAGCGCGCTTTCCTGGAGCTGACCATACCGCCGGAACGCGCGTTCCAGGGCGGTACGAACCTCATGTGTCGGCACAAGGAAGCGGCTTTCCTTAAGCTCCTCGCGTTCCGCCGCTCGCAGCTTTGCCGCCTTCAACTGGTCATCAAGCGAGATCTTGTTATCGCGATCATCTTTCCGGTAGATCGGAAGCATGAGCTGGGCGAGCGCCTCGTTGCGCTCGGCGTTACGCGCTTCCTCCAGCAGATGCTTTTCCTGTAGAAACGCGATAACGGCCTCACCGTCGAAGCGCCATTGCTTGCCCAACCCGCCGCGCTCGATGATCGGCAGATCGGGATAATCAAGCGTCAGCTTGCTCGCCGTCGGCAAGGAACACCCCAAAAGCTGCGCGAGCTCACTGAGATTAACCTCTGTCACGCCTTAAAATTCCAACAAAAACATGTTTTTAAGGATATAAAAACGCGGGTGCAACCGGGGTTTGAATTACCCCGGTTTACGCCTATGGGCCAGAGGGACCCGTTCACTTTTTCACAAACTCGGTCAAAGCAGCATCCAACTGCGCCGGGAAAACACTCTCCGCATGACCCAACGCAAGCGCATTGAAATCAAATCGCTTGCTGTAGTGCGGCGGCCTGGTGAACACCATAACCGGAGCAACCTTGCCACGGCTCACAACCTCATAGATTCCCAGCGGTTTACCGGTCAAATTACTCTTTGCGACGAAAAACTTGGGCCGCCGCTTGGGATGTTTTTGCCGTAGCCACTTCGCATCGGCCTTGGCTGAGCGGTTCGCCAAAAATCCGGTCTCGGAAAAGGACCGCAACGCCGAAAGGACCTGCACGATCTGCTGAGGCGATTGATTGCCATAGGCATCCTTTTGCGCGGCTTTGCCCGGCACCGCGAACATCCCGGGTGGCAGGATGCCATGGGTGCGCAGTTCTTTCTCGAACCGCTTGGTACGCCGGTCAGTGCCGTCGATCTCCGGACCCAGGAAGTATTCGGCTGGCGTGCCCCTAAACTCCCTCAGAAGCACCGCTGCGGCCATCGTCTGCTTTGTGGCAGGCTGAGCCCGGGCGGCCTTCAAGGCGAAGGGCGTGGGCCGGTCAAAAACCCGCTGCATGTCTTTTTTGATCAGATCACGGGCCAGCACGGCCGAGCGGGTCAGCGCCACGACGCAGGCAAACGGCAGCGTCTCACGAAAATCCTTCTTCAGATCATTTGCCAGCGCATCGACCGCTGGCTTGAAAGACGTGAATACGACCACAGACATCCCCAAACGAAAAACCCGCCGAGCTTTCGCTGGCGGGTTTGTTAAGGTTACCGATTTACAATTCGGAACCACTAAAAAAATATCTAGATTCGTTTGGACCACATGTCCAGACCTTTTTTAATTATTTTTATAGCTTCATTGTGCCGCCTTTGAACCCATCGATGATCAACGTTCATCGCGACACTCAATTTACGCCAAGACCAGATTTCCCGATCGGAAATCGGATGAACCAGCGATCGGGCATGAACGATGCGCCTTAGCGCGAGTTCACTCTCCGGGATGATCAAAATCCAGCCGTAAGCCTCCTCCATCAGCGAAATATCCGTCGACGATGGCGGTGCCGGACGCAACATAGGCGATTCTGACCAGGAAAAGGCCTCCCAGACAGTTCTGACCACATCGTGCTGCCTCTGTGCCAGATTAGGCCTGTAGCCCGTCTCACGCAGCGCTATGAGCGTTTTTCCCGCATGTTCTAAACGCTCGATAATGATTTGCTCGGGATTTTTGGCCTTGTTCACAGGTTCTAAAACGTTCACAGGTCGTTCACAGGTTCTGTTCACAGCTATTACCTTTATATATCAATATATTATATAAACCTGTGAAGGCTGTGAACGTTTTTATGGTTTTATACATGTGCGCGCGCACATCTGCATCTGTCTTTTTTCATTCACAGCGTTCACAGCCGCCGTGAACAAGGCTTTTTACCTTCACAGGTACGTTCACAGGTCGTTCACAGGTATAGTTTACGTTCACAGGTCAGAATTTAACCATATTTGATTAAATTTTAATCAGGTGCCGGATCAATTTCGGAAAGATCATTGATGGCATCATAAGAAATCCAAGCCGACCTTCCCGGGGGCATATCACCCACGCGAATATTTATCTTACTGCGGCCCGATAACGGTAACCTCATCAGCTCAAAAAGCCATCGATCTCCCGAATATCGCGTGTCCAAAAAAACCTTTCTCAGAGGTTCAACGCGGGGGTTAATCCATATGCCATTGCCCGGCCCGAGGCGAGGCACTGGACGATGCGGAGGATGTAACTCCGTCACATCGCCCGCCCGCACCACACGCAGCCCCCAGCGGCCTAGAATACGGCAGGCTTGATCACGCTGCGCGCGCAGATCTGAATCTGACGATAATGCGCGCCGAATCAGTCCCGCGATGCTCTCCTGATCTGTACTTCGCTCTATGCTGACCTGCCGAGATAGCAGCATAGCCAGAACTCGCGCTGGCGCGTCATCGGCAGCCATTTCATCAGCACCGCGTATGAACGGATCGATGTATTTGATCATTTCGTTCGCGGCTATTTCATCAGGCACGCCGTCCTGCGTCAGAACCCAATGCCCGGCCAGGATTGCCCCCAGCTGGTCCATTTCACGCGCCACACACCCATTACGGCCCAAAGACGCTCTGAATTTTGGTAATGCTGCATTAAACCGGTCAAAACCGTGCAACGCGCGGGCAAACAGCCCGGGTGCGTCGGCTTTAGCCCGCGCAATGGCATTTGCCATGAGAACGCGGTTATCTGCGCCAGCCGCCGGGCTTAGCAATTCAATGAGCGAGAAGCGCGATCGGTGCTGCGGCTCCATCGCAGGCGGGCTGATCGACGCCATCACCACGCTGCCCACCATTTCGATAACGCGCACACCGCCATCAGCAGTTCCACGGTGGCCCTTGGTACCAGACCCCGACGAGGATGATAGCACCACGTCAAGGAGGAGCTGCGCACCACTTCCATCCTCGCGCTCTGAGGTTTCATCGAGGAAGCTGGGTAACGCCCGGCCGGCAACAGCACCTTCTACTCCCGCTTTGGTCGTATCCGTCGAATAATGGCTCAACGGCACCATAGCATGCAATAGATCAAGCAGATTACTTTTTCCGGCGTTCGAAGCGCCGGTGATGAACCCGTTCGCCCGCCAGCTTGTTGCACCGCCATAATACGCCTGGCCGACCAGCCCAATGGCGATAATATCCGCGCCATCATCCCGCAGAGACCATAAATTTCGAATATCGCTCTGCAAAGCACTGGCAACCTCACGCCCGGCCACCCTTTGAGATGGGTATGTTTCGCGCGCAGCGGCCGCAAAAATCTGGCCCGCCAACTTTATGCCCGCCGGATACTTCTCGCCCGCGGTAAATAATACATCGCCACAATGGGCAATTATATTGCCATTCTCTCCAGGCCAGACACCAGGGCGGCGGGTGACAATATGCTCGCCGTAGATACCGCAGGCGCCGCACGCCCGCATGAGATATTCGCCAACCTTTGCAGCCGAATAGCCGCTCGGGTTGCCCTCTTTGTCGAAAGATTGAAAATTTGCAACCAGCCAATCGATATTGCCGCAAAAAAGCCCGGAAATCTCTGGCCGTGACCCAAGTTGCCGCGCATTGAGCGATCGACGCTCACCGTAAATGTTCAAGAAGAAGAACTTGCCATCCAAGTGACCTAAGGCAGTCACTGGACATGGCGCGTTATCAGATTCAGGCGGCGGCGAAGTGTTGTTGCGCTTTTCACGGCGTTTAGCGGCGTTCAGAGGTATTGGATCAGGCATTATTGAGCCACCAGCACAGCAGGACCTTCGAAGGCACGTTTTAAAGATCGATTAAGCTGATCACCATGTTTGACATCGTCCGCCACGATTCCACCCTCGCATCGTCGCAACCAATCGAGATTGTCTTCATCCCGGCCAACCATGACAACACCGTCGTACAAACCGAACCACCACGACCGGATATCACGGAAAACTCTCACTTTTTTGCCATCCAGAAGCTCGGGATCCACCGGGTATCCAAGAACCGGCGATAATCCCACCATCGGCCCGTAGCATCGCTTCAAATCTGGCGAAAAAGCTACCAGATCGATAATCTCCGGTCCCATGAAAATCTCAAATATCGCATGAAGCACCGCATCTGTCTCACATCGGAATTTCCAGGCGCGATGCACGATCGATGAGGGATTGGTGAGCATTATGCTTGAGAAACCAGTTTTGACGGGAAGCACCCAACACCAGCTGCGTTTTGTCGCCATGTCCGGACGCGGATGAATATCCCAGTCATGCCCATCATCACTGGCCGTTACTACGATCCGCGCGGGAACGGCAAGCAAGGTAAATATTTCACATTTTGGGATATAAAACCGGTCCCACGGAAATATCGCAGCATCGACGGCGTCCGCAAATTGCCCTCGCATCCAGCCAAAGAGATCATGAAAATCCCTCACCTACGGGCACCCGAAGGCTGGCGAATCTCGAAACTGGGCAAACCCAAAGCTAACCGCTTTGCGTTGACCTTCTCGATGTCCAGCTTCTCCGACTGCGTAACTAAACCACGCTGACCCGCCCAGTCACGCGCCTGAGACGCATCCACGAGAAGCGCTTTGGACGGTTGCTCCACTTTTGGCACATGAGGTGGGGATGGCTGAAGGAGCTTTGCAATAAGGCCGCGTTTGGCCATTATTGCGTGCTGCACTCTAACCGAATCGACGCTTTTTATAGGACCAGCACCCGGAATGCAATTAAGTGTTTTCCAAATTGCATCCCACCGTTCGCCCACGTTGCGCATTTGAGCCAACTTGATCTTACGATCATCCGTCCAGATGACGCCAGGAAAAATCAACGGCGAAACAACGCTTTTGAGCGCATCATTTATAACCGCTGGTTTGCTTGATGACGTGACAAATGCGGGTAACGACCCTGATTTTTCTTGAGATGATTTAAGCTTTATATATTCAGCGATTTGCTTTCTGAGCTTATCAAATCTCAGCTTTACAGCATGTACGGTTGAAATGAAATTATCTTTCATTTTATTAATCTCTGCCCATATCTCAAGATTGGTCCGGCCTTCCGATTTCATCGTGTAACAGGCCAACAATCGCTCATATGTCCATGGCGAATGGGATGAAATTTTAAAAAAGTCTGCCGGCGGCATTACTATTGTCTGACTGCTTTTAAGGATACCATCCTCAGCCTTCACCCATGGCGTCACGGGGGCAGCCTCGGGCTTAACATCCAAAATAACCTCGACCGGCGCGCCTTCATTATCATCATCGTAAGGCTTGGCTTGACCTTCGGCGGCTGGCGGCGGTTTATTTTTGGCATCAGGTGCGGACATCATCAATTTATCTGCATCGGCCAATGGCGCAGGCGGCGAATAAACTGCGGGTTTTTGAGCCGGACTTGAGATTGCAGCGTCAACCAAGCCTCGCAGAACACCCAGCAATTCAGACGATGCGTCAATCCTGACCGTAATATTGATGTCGATCACGCGGCTTTGTCCTGTTTTTCGTTCAGCTGGATCACCCTGACGTTGATGATATCAAGGCTTTCGATCCGGCGTCCCGGCAATTGATTCATCGCCTCCATTATTTTCCAATTCGGCATAGCTTGCCGCGTCATATCCAAAAGACGAAGATCACGGGCCTTGTTCCAAATTGACTCCTGATGCGCGGCTGCCGGTGCGTTCATCCAGCCATGTCTTGAAACATGCGTATGTATCTCACAGTACGGGCGGCCCTTAAGCGACGGATCACCGCAAAACCTGAAATCAGCAGCCCGCGGATCGCCTAACGGCCAGGCGCACGGGCGCAGTCTCCCGGTTAAATAAACGGGCGTAGCCGTAATCAAATTGGCAGCAAAACGCATGGAAAAACCATGAATTTTTGGGGTCTCGCGAATGACTTTGACGGTTACTTTTGCTTTTACGAACCCCTTTTTAATTGGACTTGCCCGGCCAGGCAGCTTCATGCGGTGCACAACCCCGATAACCGCATTTTTTTTCATGCCCAATTGATTGCCAATCTGCGAACATGTAATCCCGCTCGTCCAGAGTTTGGCAATTTTTGCTCGGAATTCATCAGAATACTGCGATTTTGACATCAGATATCTCCCAGCAAGACAAACATCGGCTCTCCGTGAGCGTGACGAAGCTTGTTTGCAGCTTTCAGGTCTAAAGGCTGCCCGCGTTTGCAAATGCCATGAGCGATGGCCCACGCCTGCGCGTAAGCATAATCAGCAATCGTTCGTACTCCTGGTGAGAAAGATGCCGCCGGTGTTTCCACCGGCGGCAAGTTGGGGCTCACACCCACACCAGGAGACACTGAGCCAACCGGCGCGGAAATCGCGCCCACCATTGGCTGCATATTCACGTCGGTCTCAGCCGAACGTGAATTCCAATAAGCAGCCATCGATGCCTGATGGCGACGGGATCTTTCTCGCGAATGCAACGGGGGATGAAGTGATATCATTCCTATCTTCCATGCAGAAATATTTCTTCGAACACACTCTCCGGCGTACTGGTGATAAACCAGTCACCAGGCGGATCGGGCTGTGCAGAAAAACTATTGTGACCAGAGTCAGACAGGACGTCCTCAGATTCAATGTCAGGACAATCCTGCGAAAAATAACGATCCATCAACTGGACAATATCGCTTCGCGATGCGCCCGGCGTATTAAAAACTGTGTGATTCCAGCTTGATCGAAAAGCTTGTCTGTTCTCACAGAGATAATGCAGCGCCTGGAGCGTGTTTGTACCAAAGATCGGCAGATCATCACCCTGACGCAGGCGTTGCCGCGTCACCTTCACTAAGTCACGAACGATTTTGCCAATCGTGCGCATCAAGCGAAAATTTCATGATCGCGAATTACACGCTTCGCGAGCACCTTCTGCCAACTGCGTTTGGCTTTATAATCCATTGGAAACTTCCCCAGACCTTTTATGCAACAACGCCAGCGCCTCACCGGTCACGCGATGCGCGTCTCCAAACTCTCTAAGCAGATCCGCCAACTCACTTTTACTGAGCGTTTCATGGCCAAGCGCGTGTGCGGCCGTTGCGAATAATTCACCAACATCTCTCGACAGTGCGGCAATGATCACTGCCAGCTCGCCGTGGCCACGCGGTGGCGTTACCATTACCAGCTCATAGCCGAGCGCCCGTGCAAGTGCTGCCGTGACAAAGGGTTCGCTAGCTACCTCCTCAGCTTCCAGGATCGCGTTGGCAGGAGGAAACCTGTCAGATGCGCGATTTCCATATTCTGAAATCAGACTTCGGCTGCAGCGGACGCAGGCCGCCGTCGCATCGACCCCACCAAGAGAGGCGACCAAAAGTTTCCAGGCTGACTTGACAGCCAGCTTGGGGGCCGAATGGGTCATATTTGCGAACCCGTTTCACATGACGCAATCTGAAAGAGACGGTAATAACACCGTAATGGAGAACTGAGATGAAAAAGACTATAAAATACATTGTCGGGATTTTGATCGGTCTGCTTATTCTGATAGTTGTCATCGGACGAGTTTCTGGGCCCGTGGCCAATGGCGCGGATAATACGACCCCCGCCAGCACGCAAATCACACAAACACCTGATTCTCAGACTGGCGATGCTACAGCCGACACTCAGTCGGCTTCTAACACTCAACCAAGTCTGCCTGCAGACCTTATGATCTTTGAGTATGACGTGAGTCATGATCAGTCACCCTCAGATAAATAAAGAAGCTCGGCGGGTGTTACAATTCCGCCAGTGGCTTTTTCAATTGCTAACGCTATTTCCAGGGACGGGACGCGCTTTCCTAAAGCAAAGCGGCAAATGTCCGAGGCTGATCTTCCGATCTGAACTCCGAATTGGGCATAAGTCTGCTTTGATTCTTTGAGATAGCTGATGAGTTTCACCATGTCTTGTTGCCATAACGGCAACCAATACGTCAATCGTTAAATTAACCAAGTTGCAATTTTGGATCACGACGCTCGAATGTCCGTTGCGTACAATGCTAATATGACGACAACTTATATGCCCTGGATGAATTTAGCTGCGTGGAGAGCAAAAAAGGGGTTTACACAAGAACAATTAGGGAACACTTTGAACGTTGGTAAGTCGGCAATTTCTCGGTGGGAAAGCGGCCAGCGTCAAATGAACATTGAAGATATCGAAAATATTGCTCGTATTTTTGGTGTAGAGCCTGTGGCATTATACCTATCACCAGACAATTATGAGAAAGCTATTGCGATAAGCAAGTTCAGTACACTGATCGATGAAATTGGCCTGGAAGTTCCCGCTTTCCTGCGCCGGGGCCATTAACCAAGGACCTGAAACGGTCTCTGGATATATAATTCGAGGGCGACTCCGACATTAGAGCGTTTTCCGATCAAACGGAAAAGCTCTAACAGTATTTTTGCGAGCAATTTCATCCGATCAGGTCGTCTCGTTAAGTCAACCTGATCGGATATTGCTCTAGATGCGTTCGCAGACTTTGCGCTCTGCATCGCGTGAGCTAAAAAAGCCGGGGCATTGTCACGGCTTTTTTGTGTTGGCGTCCTGCAAAAACTGGAGCTGTAAAATCATGTAGATTCAGCCGCCTAAACCGACATAATCAGAAATAATGATTGACTGGATCACCCCTCCGCGCTCCGCTAAGCTGCAATGCATCATTAAGGTGTTTGTTAATATGTCGGCTTTTCGGGAACGAAAAAATCTTTTGGGTGTACAAGCGGCGGCATCACCGCGCCACACGTTGAAGCGTCCCATCTCATGCGTTGGCTATGGCCTGCACAGCGGCGTGGATGTCGAGATGACACTTCGCCCGGCTGGGCCCGGCACGGGCATCATGTTTCGTCGGGTCGATCTTAACGTCGATCTTCCAGCCACATTCAACGCCGTGAACGACACCCGCCTCTGCACGGTCATAAACGCGGGTGATGTTCGCATCGGCACCATCGAGCATCTCATGGCCGCTCTCGCGGCGTCGGGCATTGATGACGTTGTGGTCGAGGTCAACGCCCCCGAATTGCCGATCTTCGATGGTTCCGCTGCGCCCTTCCTGTTCCTGATTGAAAGTGCCGGCATCACCGCCCATGCTGGCACCCGCGCGCGGGTGGAGATTAGGCGCGTTGTCCGGGTCGAACATGAGAACGCATTCGCGGAACTGCGCCCGCATCATCCGGGCGGTTCCGGGTTCGACCTTTCGCTCGCCATCGAGTTTTCTGCCAGCGCCATCGGTGCCCAGGCCTATCATATCAGTCTTACGCCCGAGACTTTTGCCCGTGAACTGGCACCCGCCCGCACCTTCACGCTGGCGGCGGAGATCGAGGCTCTCCAGAAATCCGGCCTCGCCAAAGGCGGTAGCCTTGCCAACGCGGTGGTGGTGGACGGCCCGAAAGTGTTGAACCCAGAGGGGCTTCGCTTTTCCGATGAATTTGTCCGCCATAAATTACTGGATGTCGTGGGGGATCTTGCCCTCGCGGGTGCGCCCATCTCGGGGCGTTTCATCGGCAGCCGCACAGGGCATTCCTTAAACAATAAATTGCTGCGTGCTTTGTTTGCCGACCCGGAAAATTTTCGGATAAACCATGGCATCTCCCCGGCGATGCTCCAGCTCACGGCGGCTTAAACGTCATAGATACCCAAATTTACGCATAACCTCGCCATGAACCCGGGTTATCCGCTGTGCCTGGGCAGGGTGCATAACATCGCGCCACTGGCCGCCCACGCCCGCCCTGAAAAATACTGGTCCGCCCTGTCCGCCAGCCTGGTACCCATTCGCCGCCTCCTGCGCTGATAATGTGCGGAAATCGCTGAACGCGATTGCGCGTGCAAGCCGCTCCGGTTCCGCCTCGCCGCCCAAAAACTTGACGATGCGACCGAAATGCACCGTCGGTGCCGCACATAAATCCTCGTAACGTACCAACAAAACACCAGGGCTTTCCGCCCAGGACCGCGCATGTGCCGACCATGAGGATAACAGTTCGAACACCTGCCGCTCATCACCCGCATTGGCCGCCTTCTCATTGCCCATAAAATCGATCACGTCATCAATCGGGTGCCCCAGATAGGCGGCATATGAAAGTGCAACATCCCTCGGGTCGCGCACAATATAAATCGCGCCAGCCGTATAGGCTGGCGTGCACAAAGCGGCCTTATGCACCACCAGCCGCGCATTATGGGTCTTCACAAAAACCAGATCATCGGACAATTTCGTAAGTGCTGCATGAACGCTTTCCCTGGCGCGCTGCACATCCTCATTCGTCATGCGCCCGGCATCGGGGCCAAAAAACGCCGCCGCGCATTCCACAGCCGAAAATTCCGTCAGCGCATTGATGTCATAAGGCGCGCCTGGCTGCGCGATATAATTATGCAAAAATGCCCGCACCCAGGTATTGCCAGATTTGGGGTAGGAGGCGAGCCAGACGATCTTGCCCATCGCCGCGCCGTTATTTCGCCATGGCCGCCTGCAGCGTCGCGACATCCAGCAACAAATTCGTGCGCGCCTGCACGAGGTTTAAAGCCGCCCGCGCGGCGCTGCCCTGCGCGGTTAACACGGTGTTATAATCTACCGCACCCAGGCCATATTGCGCGCGCGCCAGGTCGAACGCCTGCGCGCTCAGCGCGGCCGCCTCGTGTGCCTCATCCAGCGCCGCTTGCCCGGTCTTTATCGCCTGCAACGCATCCGCCGCCTGGCCAAAGGCCGTCAGCACGGCCTGCCGATAGGCATCCAGGGCTGCCGCCAGTTGTGCTTGCGCCTGCGCCTTCCGGTCATGCAGCGCCCCGCCCTCATAAATCGGTGCCAGCAAATTGCCCGCCAATGTCCATAACGCCGCCCCAGGCTCAAACAAGCTGCCAACGGCCTCCGAGGCATAACCGCCTTGCGCCGTCAGGCTTATATCCGGGTACAAATGCGCCACCGCAACCCCGAGCGCTGCATTCTGCGCCGCAACCTCGGCCCGCGCGGCACGAATATCCGGCCGGTTGGCCAAATAGGCTGAGGGTAATTCCACGGGTAAATCCGCGGGCACGGTCAGTGCGTCGAGCGAGACCTCGGGGCCCGAGAAATCCACAGGCAAACTCCCGCTCAGCACCGCCAGACGGTCGCGCAACACATCCGCTTGTGCCTGCAAAGGCGGCAGGCTGGCCTCAGCAATGACCATCGCGCTCTGCTGCTGCAAAACTGAAAGCTGCGTGATCGCACCATCCTGGTACTCGCCTTGTAGCAGCGTCAACAGCGCGTGTTCAGCGGCAATAATCCGCTGCGTTACCGTTATTTGTGCCTGTATTCCCGCCAGCCCGATTGCCGCCGCGGCGATATTCCCGGCCACACTCTGCCGCGCCGCCGCCAGCAATGCCGCCTGATACGCCGCCTGCGCCGCGCCATTCTCGAAACTATATTTGCGCGCGCCGAATAACCCGGGATCATAGCTGATCGCGCCGTTTAACGTATAGACCGTATAGGGCGGATAGCCGTTCGGCCCGGTCGGATAGGATTGCCGGGAGATTGTCGGGCTGTTCTGATTGCCCAGGATCACCTGCGGCAAAAATGCTGCATCCGTCGCCGCGCCATTTTCATTCGCCGCCGCCAGATTGGCCGTCGCTTCGCCGATCCCCGGATTGGCCGCCAACCCCCGCGCCACCAGCGCATTCAGCGCCGGGGACTTAAAAATCCGCCACCAGGACGCCTCGATAACCCCATTTGGTGCAGCGGCCGGGGCACCCGGTACATAACCGCTCACCACCATTTTCAAGTCAGGCTTCGCCAATGGCGGCGCACAACCCGCAACGCCCAGCACCAGACCCAGTGCCAAAGCGGCCTTAATCCGCATGGCGGCTCCGGTGGAACAGGCAATACATTGCGGGTACGGCGAACAGTGAGAGCACAAACCCGCTGCTCATGCCCGTTGCCAGCACCACACCCAGATCATACCGGATCACTGATTGCGGCCCGCTCGATAAAATCAACGGGACCGCCCCGCCGATCAGCGCCAGCGTGATCATCAAAATCGGCCGGAACCGCAGCCGCGCCGCGCGCAGTGCCGCCGCCTGAATCGCCAGCCCCTGGTCCTTGCCCTCATGGGCCACCTGCACGAACAATATCCCCTGCCGGGCGATCAACCCCCACACCGTCAGCAACGCGATCTCAGTGACGATGTTGAGCGTCGCACCGCCAGCCATGAACAACACCAGGGGGCCAAGACTGGCCAGCGGCACCGTCGTGATCACCACGAACGGATCGCGCAGGCTTTGGAACTGCGCGGCCAGCAAAAAGAACAACCCCGCCAACCCCAGCGCGAATAATTTGATGTTTTGCTGGTTGGATTCCCGATAGATCTCAGATGGCCCGCTATACCCAAAGCTCAAATCCGGCGCATGCGCCTGCATGAATTCCGTGCGCAGATCGCTCAAAGCCCGGCTCAGCGGCACGCCCAGTTTTTGCTGCGCCTGAATGTTTACGCTCGGCAAACCCTGCCAGGACCCCAGCGCATTCGGCGTCTCCGCCCCGGTCAGGCTCACCACCGTGCCCAGCGGCACCACCGCGCCACTCGCTGTTTTAACAGGCATTGACAGCAACATCTCCCGCCCGCTGCGCGCGGGCAAAGCGGTCACGAGGTTCATCGCGGCACCATTGATGCTCACCTGCCCCAGATTACCACCGGCCATCGCGGCTGAAACCGCATCGGTGATATCCCCGTCTGTTATCCCCAGCCGCGACGCCAGGGTCCGGTCGATCACCAGCCGGTATTGATATTGCGGCTCTCCCGGATTGATCTGCACGAAGTCGAAATCCCCGGTCGCATAGGCTTGGGTCTGGATTTTATCGGCAATGTCGAGCAACCTCGACGCATCGGTCTGGCCGGAGATATTAACCGAGACCGGAAGATCCTCCGACCCTGGCAGCCCGCTATCCTGGTTCACATAGGCTGAAACACCATCGAGCGTGCCCAGCGCATCCGTCAGCTTCACCACCGCCGCGCCCGCATGTGCGGGCGTGTCGAATGTATACCCGCCGAACAACGCATGGCTCTGCTCCGAGGCATCGAGCCATTCCGGCCGCCCTGGTTCCGTCTTATGCAGCACGGCCTCCATATCCGCCGCCTGCGCCTTCATGTAATCGATCGATGAGCCATTCGGCGCGCTGGCAAAAATATTCACATCCAACCCGTCGGGTGCCGGGTCGAGATTGCTCGGCGCCACCCGCGCCAGCCCGAAGCACAAACCCGCCACCAACACCACGGCAACCGCGATCATCGGGCTCACCCGCAGCGCCGGGGTCAGCATCCGCACATACACATCCCGCAAGCGGTCGATCACGCTCCGCGCGTCACGATGATCATAGCGGCGGCTCGCCCACATCGCGATGCTGGGCACGATGGTGAGCGAAATGCCGAGCGAGAGCACAAACGCCGAGATCAGCACCAGCGCGAAGGGCCTGAACAATGATGCGGTCAGCCCGGAGAGAAACCCGAGCGGCAGAAACGCCACCACCAAAGTGGATGATATCGCCGCCAGCACCGGGGCGAGGCGCGTCACACTCGCCTGTGCCGCCGCCAGCGCGCCATCGCCCTCGGCCACGCGGCGGAACACGTCCTCCACCACCACAATCGCATCATCCACCACCAGCCCCACGGCCAGCACCAGCGCGATAATGGTAAACAAATTAAACGTCTGCCCGGTGATCTCCATCACCACCGTCGCCCCGAGCAATGAGAGCATGATCGCGACAAACGGCGCCAAGGCCGCGCGCATGGTGCCAAGCGACAGCCGCACAATGCCACCGACCAGCAAAATCGTAATCACCAGCGTGAGCGCCAGATCATGCAGAGACCGTGAAACACCGGTCGATTGGTCATATGTGACCTCAAGCCTGATACCGGGCGGCATCATCGGCTTTAACGTCGCCACCATCTTGTGCACATCGCGCGCCACATCGATGATATTGCCATCCGGCGCGATCCCGGCGGCGATATAAACCGCGGGTTTATCATTATACCATTGCACATCGGCACCAGCACTGAAGTCGACACCCACATGGGCGACACTGCGCAACGGCAAGCTCACGCCATTCCGTGTGTCCACCGGAAGATCATTGAAATCCGCAGGCGATGTCAGCTGTGCCGCATCGTTCAGTGGCATCATCACGGCGTGGTTGCGCAATACGCCACCACCGCCCACAGCACTCGCCACGCTCAGCGTCTGCGCGAGTGATGCTGGGGTGATCCCCAGCGCTTGCATCGCCACCGGGTCCATGCGCACCTGTAACGATGGAGTCCCGGTATAGAGATAAACCGGCCCGATCCCTGGCACGGTCTCAAACCGTGGGATCAAATTCGTGGTCGCGAAAGCTGTGATCTGGGCGAGGCTGAGGCTGGGCGGAAACAGCACCGTGATGTTCAGTTCCTGGTTCGCCTGGTCGTTGCCCACCAGCTTCAGCGTCGGCGCCAAAATCCCCGCTGGCAGCGTGCTGCGCGCGGCGTTCACCGCCGCCAGCACCTCGCCGAACACCGTATCGGCAGACGCACCATCGGCTAAAAACGCCTGCACGTCGGAATTCGCAACCTGTGTCGTACCTGTGACATATTTAACGCCAGGCAGTGCCGCCACGGCACTTTCCAACGGCAGGGTTACAAACCGGTCGATCGTCGCGGCATCAGCACCCGGGAAATCGGTTGAGATGTCGATCAGATGCGCAGGAATAATCGGGCTGGACCGGATCGGCAGGCTGAACACAGCCGCCAGGCCAAACAGTGCCAGCGCCGCCCCAATCAACCCCACCAGCACAGGCTGGCCGAGGAGCCGTGTCCATATCGTCACGGTGATTGCAGGCTAACAACAGCCCCCGCGGAAAGCTTGAACCCGCCAATCGCGACGATCTTGTCGCCGGCCTTCAACCCCGAGGTGCTGATCAGGCTTTGCCCGCCCGCATCGCCATAAATCGTCACATAAACCGGGCTCACCGCATATTGCCCAGGGCCAGCCGGGCTCAACAGATACACAAATGGCCCGAGCGTGCTGTCATTCAACGCCGTCTGCGGCACCGCCAAGGCTGGCATGGGCGCGCCCGTGGCCAGATGCACAACACCCACCATGCCTGGCAACAGACCTGAAGCGTCGCCGACCACGACCCCTTCCACATCACGCGCGTCGGTCGCCGGGGCGATTGCTGGCCCCAGCGCCGTTATCTCTCCCTTTGCGGGTACAGCTTGCCCGGCACCAACCGGTGCCGCAATCGTGAATGGCTCGCCCACGCTCAGGCCGCCAGATTCCGTCTGCGGCACCGCGAACAACACCCGCAACGGCCCCACGCCCGTCAGGCTCACGATCACCTGTCCGGCCTGCACATAATCGCCGGGGTCGAGAGTGCGGATGCCAAGCCGCCCGGCAAATGGTGCTGTCATCTGCAACTGTCCGATATCCGCTTTATCCAGCGCCATCTGGGCCTGTGCCTCGTCTACCTGCGCCTCGGCCTGCTCAAGTGCTGATTGGCTCGCCCCCGATATCCCGATCAATTTCCGGGTTCGCGCTAACTGGCGCTGGGCCTGCTCCAGTTTTGCACCATCCAGCGCCATCTGTGCCATCTCTGGCCCGTCGGCCAGTTGCACCAGAACCTGCCCCGCCGTTACCATCTGGCCCGAGGAAAACATCACCGCGCTTACGATCCCGCCGCGCGCGAGGCTGAGCGATGCTGCCTGCCGCGCCGCCACCGTTGCCGCCACCGATGTTTGCGTCCGCCAGATCGCGGCACGGGCGTTCGTGGCGCGCACGACACTCTGTGCCGCCGCCGGACGCGCAAAAATCCCGCCGCAGAGTGCAGCCAAAAAGATCAATCGTATGTAAATCCGCCGTCTCCCCAGGAAAGCCACACACATTAAGTGCCGCACCCGTTACGCGCCAGCCCTCCGGCCCGCCGCGCCAGACAAAACCGCCCCCTGTGGCGCGCCTGCCATCATTCGTAAAACCGTTCAAAACCAGAGTGTTTTTTGGTTTTTCCGTCCAAAAAAACGCTGTCTGCTTGCGCCTTATTACGCCGCGGCGGCTGAAGCTGCTGTATCCGCATCTGCATCCGTGCCAAACAGAAAACTAATATCATCGGCATTAAACGTGATCCCGCTGGTATCTGAGAATGCGATGCTCGCCAGCTCGGCCTTGCGTTGCTGCAATTCCAGAATGCGCTCCTCGACCGTATCGACCGCGATCAGCTTATAAACAAACACAGATTTCGTCTGCCCGATCCGATGCGCCCGGTCCGATGCCTGGTTCTCGACCGCCGGATTCCACCACGGGTCATAATGGATCACCGTATCCGCCGATGTCAGGTTCAACCCGCGCCCCCCCGCCTTCAACGAGATCAAAAACAGCGGCACCTCTCCGGCCTCGAACGCCCGCACAGGCTCCGCGCGGTCGCGCGTATCGCCGCGCAATTCCACGAATTTTATCCCCGCCTCAACCAGCCTCGGCTTGATCAGATCGAGCATCGAGGTGAATTGTGAAAACAACAAAATACGCCGCCCCTCGGGGATCAGCTCGCTCACCATCTCCATCAAATCATCGAGCTTGGCCGAGCTTTCCGTCCCACGATTGCCGCCCAGCTTGACCAGCCGGGGGTCGCAACAGGCCTGTCGAAGTTTCAATAATGCATCGAGCACGATAATCCGGCTCTGCGCCAATGTGCGCTCGGCCATCTGCTCGCGCACAGTCTCATACAGGGTACCACGAATGGTCTCGTATAATTCGCGCTGGTCTGGTGCGAGGCTGATACGCCGTAAGATTGTGTGCTTGGGCGGTAATTCCGTCGCCACTTCGGCCTTGGTCCGCCGCAATATGAACGGCGCAATCCGCTGCACCAGTTGGGCCCGGCATACTGGATCGCCATTTTTTTCAATCGGCGTGCGGAAGCGTTTGGCAAAACTCCGCCGGTCACCCAGCAGCCCGGGCATCAGAAACGCGAATTGCGACCACAATTCTTCCAGATTATTCTCAATCGGCGTTCCTGACAGGCAAAGCCTGTGCGTCGTGGCCAACATGCACACCGCGCGCGTTGCCCGCGCATCCGGGCTTTTTATCGCCTGCGCCTCGTCCAGCACCACAATATGCCACGGCAATTGCCGCATCTCCTCAATATCGCGGGTCAGCACTGTATAGGTCGTAATCACCACCTGCACATCGTCCAGTTGGTCGCGCTTCTCGTGCCGCTCCATCCCGTGCAGCACCACAACATTCAGATGCGGCGCGAATTTCTTCAGCTCGGCGGTCCAGTTCGCCACCAGGCTGGTCGGCACCACAATTAACGCCGGTGATGTCAGCCGCCCTTCGGCATCCTCCACGCTGATATGCGCGATGGTCTGCGCGGTCTTGCCCAGGCCCATATCGTCAGCCAGAAACCCGCCCAACCCGTGCCCGCCCAGATGCTGCAACCAATCCACGCCATGCTGCTGATAGGGGCGCAGATCACCCTTAAAGGTCTCGGGCACCAGCACGGGGATAATCTCCGGCTCACCCCGGAACCGTTCCACATAGGCTTCGATCGCGGCGGCATTCTGCCAACTCGTGGTCAGCAAATCCTCCAGCTCCAGCACCGTCGCCGCCGCCCCCACGGGCAGCACCAGCGCCTTCTCGGCTGATCGCCCCGCAGCCTCGATCAAATCACCCATCACCGCCAGCAACCGCCGGATCCGGTCAGCGGGCAGCTTGATCACCCGCCCGTCATCCATGCTGGTGATAATCTCGTCACCCACAATCTGCGCCGCATCTATTCCGCCGCGTGCCAGCAAATGTTCCAATATCGGCAATAACGGATGCC
>JAQNCU010000209.1 GCA_029077775.1 Acidocella sp.
ACTCGATCAGCCCGGCGCTACGGCGAATTCCATGCAGGCTGGCTCGTTATCGTGTGTGGTGGATGACCTGACATTCAGGGATTGCCGGACCACGGGTATGTACAAAATCTCGTTCGGTCTTGGGCATGACGGTCGACTGTAAAAAACAGGAGCCAAGACGTTGAATTCCTGACGGAGACTGGTCCCGACCAGATATTCCGACTAATTTTATATCAAATTTAAAATTCGTGCCAAAAAACTACGCAAACTTTGTCTGGTCGATGGGATTTAAACTTATTTAGTGGTTGCCTGTTTGCCGAGTCACCTGTTTAGCTTTGTCGCGGCAGATGTAATGTGACAGCTTGTTGTCACGCCCGCGGCGGAGAGGGCCTGTAGATGATGAAACAGATGCGCGTTCCGGCTGCGGGCACCGGCCAGATGATGGCCACTGATATCCTTGATCTGCGTGAACAGCAGGATGTGCGCCTGGAAAATGTCGTTAAGACGTTCGGCGCTTATGTCGCTGTGGATAATATTTCGCTGACCATTGAAAGCGGTGAGTTTTTCAGTCTGCTGGGCCCATCGGGTTGCGGCAAATCCACCACCCTTGCGATGATCGGCGGGTTTGATGAGCCGAATTCAGGTGCCATCTACCTCGGCGGCACGGATGTCAGCCATCTGCCGCCGTACCGGCGTGATGTAAACACGGTATTTCAATCTTACGCCCTGTTCCCGCATCTCTCCGTATCTGAGAACGTCGCATTTGGTCTGCGCCGAAAGGGTGTCGCGAAGGCGGAAATAAACAACCGCGTGCGCGACATGCTGGCGCTTGTCGATCTCGAGCGTTTCGTGGATCGCAAACCCGCACAACTCTCCGGCGGCCAGCAACAGCGCGTGGCGCTGGCCCGGGCCCTGGTGAATCGGCCCAAGCTGCTCCTGCTCGACGAGCCTCTGGGCGCGCTGGATTTGAAGCTACGCAAGCAGATGCAGTTGGAACTGAAGCGTATCCAGGCTGAAATCGGGATCACTTTTTTGTTCGTCACTCATGACCAGGAAGAGGCCATGGTGATGTCTGACCGGTTGGCTGTTATGGCGGGCGGGCGGATCGAGCAGGTGGGTGCGCCCGCTGATGTTTATGATAACCCGTGCAGTGAATTTGTTGCGGCATTCCTCGGCGTGTCCAACCTGATCCCCGGTGTCGTTACCTCTCGTGGCGCGGATATAAGCTGGCTGAAACTGGCTGACGGCACATCGATAAAAATTGACAGTAAAAAACTGAGAAGCTCGGCTACGGAGATAAAAATCGGTGTCCGGCCAGAAAAATTCCATATTCTGTCCACGGGCGATAATGCCGGCCCGGAATGGAATGTAATCGAGGCCACTGTGGGCGAGGCGGTCTATCTGGGCGTTAGTCACCAATACACGGTCGAGAGCCGCAGCGGCCAGTCACTCAGCGTGTATGTGCAGAATCTTGGTAACCCCATGATGCAACAGGGTGAAGTCGTGCGCCTTGCTTGGTATCCCGAGCACACATTCGTGATTGAACCAAGCTGATCAACACCAACACCAACAACAACAGGAGCATGAGTATGAGCAAATCATCGCCACCGGAAGGCCAGAATCTGGCATTTTTGCGCGGGCTTACCCAACCCCGCCTGTCGCGCAGTGATTTCATGCGCGGTGCCGCGGCGAGCTTCGCCGCCATGGCCCTTAGCGGAACCGGGCCCGCCGACGCCGCAACAGTGACCAACTGGAAAGCCTGGTGGGAAGCGCAAAAGCCTACCAAGGAGTTCATTTTCGCCAACTGGCCATTATACATCGATGTTACATCAAACGGTAAAGACCATCCCTCGATCGACACCTTTACCAAACAAACCGGAATTTCCGTAACCTATGACGAGGTTATCCAGGATGACCCCTCATTCTACGCGAAGGTGGCGCCGGTGCTGAAGTCAGGCCAGCCGACGGGGTACGACATGATGGTCATTACCGATGGCTGGTACCTTACTGAATTGCTGCTGCAAAAATTTCTTGTGCCGCTATGGCGCGAAAAGGTGCCGAATTTTAATAAATATGCTGGCGCCAGCGTCAAGAATCCGTCGTATGATCCGGGCAATAAACACACGATGGTGTGGCAGTCTGGCCTGACCGGCATTGGCTACAACCCGAAGCTGACCAAACGTGAAATCACCAGCCTGGACGACCTGTGGGATCCGGCTTTTGCAGGCCATATCGGCATGTTCTCCGACACCAATGAGATCGGCAGCTTTGGCATGCTGAAGCTGGGCATCAACCCCACCACCTCCACACCGGCTGACTGGACAAAGGCCGCCGCCGTGCTGCAGGACCAGAAGGATAAAAAGCTCGTTCGGCAGTATTATGATCAAAGCTACATCAACGCTCTTCAGAATGGTGACATCTGGATCACCATGGCCTGGTCCGGTGACATTTATCAGGCCAATTCAAAAGGCTATAAGGATCTTAAGTTTGTCGTGCCAAAGGAGGGCTGTTCAATCTGGCATGATAATATGTGCATCCCCGTCGGCGCGAAGAACCCGCTCTCTGCACTGGCATGGATGAATTATTATTACACGCCAGACGTGGCTGGCATTATCGAGGATTATGTAAACTACATTTGTCCCGTCCCTGGCGCCAAGGATTATATCCTGAACGTCATCAAGGACCCGGATGTGGCAAATTCTCCGCTCGTATTCCCGCCTCAATCTTCATTTGCCAAGACGCATGAATTCCGCGCCTTCAAAAGCTACGCGGAATATCAGACCTGGGTGAATACCTTCAGCCCCATCGTTGAGAGTTAGGGAGACATCGTATGCGGCGGCTGAGCAGAAATCTCGCACCTTATTTGCTCAGCCTGCCAAGCTGGGTTTACCTCGCCGTTTTTTTCGTCATACCGCTGGGCTCGATGTTGGGACTGGCGCTGGCCACCGGTGACCCTCTGGACGGCTACGTCATGTCGGATAATTTCAGCGAATTCAGCCTCGCGTTTTCGCAATACCATGCTGAGTTTTTGCGGTCATTCATTTACGGGGCCATCTCAACCATCATCACGCTGATCATCGCTTTTCCGGTAGCGTACTGGATTGCATTTTATGGTGGCCGGAATAAATCGACATATCTGTTCCTCTTGGTCCTGCCGTTTTTTGTCACTTTTGTTATTCGCGTTCTGGCGTGGGAGTTTATTCTCTCCGACCAGGGCTTTGTTCTGGGCACCTTGAAAAACCTCGGGCTAATCCCGCAAACGGCCCATATCCTCTCGACCCAATGGGCGGTGATCGGCGGGCTCGTTTACAACAGCCTGGCCTATTACGTTCTGCCACTTTATGTGGCGCTGGAAAAAATCGACCGGCGCGTGGTGCAAGCCGCGAATGATCTGTATGCCACCCCGGCCATCGCATTCACGCGGGTGATTATACCGCTTTCCGCACCAGGGATTTTTGCGGGGTTCCTGCTGGTGTTCGTCACGAACGTGGGTGACTTTGTCAATGCCTTTATTCTGGGTGGCCCCGGAACCTACATGATAGGCAACGTGATCCAGGATAGTTTTTTTGATAATCAGAACTACCCGCTGGCGGCCGCACTCTCCTCGATGTTGATGTTTCTCCTGATGATCGCAATTTTTCTTTACGCCAAAGCATTCGGTACCGATACAATTCAGGACTACGCCGCATGAGCACGACCATGATAATGCCGATTATGCGGCGGCCAAAAATGGAAATCGGGCGGCGTTTGCTGGCAGCCTATACCGGGCTCGTGATTATTTATACAATGATCCCCATAGCGGTGATGATCGTGTTCAGTTTCAACATCGCGCCGAACGGCCGTGTGGCGTTGAAATGGCTTGGCTTCACGCTGGCGGCGTACCGCCATGCTTTTGGCATTCAAGACCTCACAGGCGCATTGATCAATTCGCTGATCATAGGGGTCGGCAGTGCGGTCATCTCAATCATTCTGGGCACGCCTTTGGCGTTGGCGCTGACCCGTTACAATTACCGCGCCAAGACCACGACCGACATCGTCATCTTTGCGGACATCGCCGCGCCGGCCGTGGTGGTCGGGGCATCTTTGTTGTCGTTGTTTCTTGAACTCAACATTCCGCGTGGGCTGATCACAATTCTAATCTCGCATGTTGCCTTCAATGTCGCCTTCGCGGTGGTTGTCATCCGTGCCCGCATGACAGGGCTGGACCGATCATTAGACCGCGCCGCGGCCGATCTCGGGGCCACACCCTGGGTCGCATTCTGGAGCGTAACCATGCCGCTTATCTTGCCGGGCATCGTCGGCGCCGGGTTATTGGGGTTCGCAATGTCCATCGATGACCTCATCATCACGAATTTCGTCGCGGGACAAACGCTTACCTTCCCGCTCTGGGTCTATGGCGCCACCAAAATAGGTACGCCGCCACAGGTATTTGTGCTCAGCACACTTATTTTTGCGGGCGGTGTGGGCCTGGCGGTTATTAACAGCCTCATCAATCGCCGGGCGGATCGTCGGCGACAAGGGTAATGCCGCCAATTTATTTTTGCACCGACCGCGCATAAGATGCCGTTGAAACACTGAGTGTATGAAATCTCTTTATACATCGATCATCTGGTCGAGTGAGATGGGAAAGCGGCGGATGCGTTTGCCACTGGCATGCCAGACCGCATTCGCGATCGCGCCTGCGGTTCCTGTAATCGCGATTTCACCGACCCCCTTAACGCCAAGCGGGTTAACATACGGGTCATTTTCCTCAACCAGAATGGCCTCAAGTGAGGGGATGTCCGCATTCACGGGCACATGATACGCGCCGAGATTTGCATTCATAATCCGGCCAGACGCCGCATCCATCACCGCATGCTCATGCAGCGCGAACGAAACACCCCAGATCATGCCGCCATAATACTGGCTGCGTACCATGCGTGGGTTGATAATCCGCCCGGCCGCGAAAGCCCCGACCAACCTGGTGACACGAATTTGCCCTAGTTCAGGGTCAATTTTCACCTCGGCAAACACCGCGCCATGGGCGTGCATGGCGTAGTTTTCCTGCGCCACCGGGTCGGCGGCAGCGCTGCCTGTGCCGTCGATCTCAGCGAGCCCGGCGCGTTCCAGAATCTCGGCGTAACGCTCGCTTCTGGTCTCATCATCGCGCCGGTGTAACCTGCCAGCCCGCGCCACCACGCCCGCGTTACCCGCGCCGAATAAAGGGGAGCGTTTGTCTTCCGTGGCCAGGGCCGCTAATTTGGAAATCACGTTGGCGCCAGCACTATCAATCGCGTTACCAGCGGTCGCGGTATGGGCGGAGCCGCCAGCGATGCCCGCATCCGGCAGAGCAGAATTACCGGCGCGAAATTCCACCTGGTCGATATCGAGCCCCAGACCGTCTGCGGCTATCTGTGCCAGGGCGGTCCAGGCACCTTGGCCCATATCATGCGCGCCGATCTCCACAATGCCAGAACCATCACGGCAGATAACCGCGCGGGCATGAGCCTCGAACATCAGCGCCGGGAATGTCGCCGTCCCAACGCCCCAGCCAACCAGCAACCCAGCCGCATCGCGCATTTTTCCAGGTGCCAAAACACGCGTGTCCCAGCCGAACTTTGCGGCACCTTGCTGGTAACATGCCCGCAGCGCCTT
>JAQNCU010000210.1 GCA_029077775.1 Acidocella sp.
TTCCGCTCAGTCGCGGATGTTGAGCAGATGCTGGCCATCGCCGCGCCGGGTAAACATGCCGGGGTGATCGGCGGCGGGCTGCTGGGTTTGGAAGCCGCGCATGGCCTGAATTTGCGCGGGATGAGCGTGAGTGTGGTGCATCTGATGCCGACTTTGATGGAGCGCCAGCTCGATGCCTCGGCAGCGCATCTGCTGGCGAAAAAGCTGGAAGCGCGCGGTATGGCGATTTATACCGAGGCGCATACCGAGTTGTTTGAGGGCGAGGGCGATACCGGCCACGTGACCGGCGTGCGATTGAAACAGGGCGAGGTGCTGAAGGCTGATCTGGTGGTGATGGCGGTTGGCATCCGCCCGAACACCCGGCTCGCGAAAGCCGCCGGGTTGGCGGTGGGGCGCGGTGTGCTGGTCGATGACACGATGCGCAGCTCCGACCCCGCGATTTACGCCATCGGCGAATGTATCGAGCATAACCAGCAATGTTTCGGTCTGGTGGCGCCGATCTGGGATATGGCGAAGGTGGCGGCGGATCATATTTGCGGGATCGGGCAAAGTGGCTTCATCCCCGTGGCGACTGGTACGCGGCTGAAGGTCTCCGGCATTGAGATGTTCTCCGCCGGGCTGTTCGGCGGCGGGGACGCCACCGAGGATGTGGTGCTGCGCGACGCCGCGCGCGGGGTTTATAAGCGGCTGGTGTTGCGGGATGACAGGCTGGTCGGCGTGGTGTGTTTTGGCGATGCGCGCGATGCCGGGTGGTATTTCGAATTATTGCAAGCTGGCACGCCCCTTGGGGATTTGCGCGACACCGTGATCTTCGGGCCGGTTGCGGGGGTGGCCGATTCGCATGAATCCCTCGCGATGTTGCCGGATATCGCCGAGATTTGCGGGTGCAATGGCGTCGCCAAGGGCAGCATTCTGGCGGCGATTGCCGAACATGATCTTGCCAGCGTGGATGATGTGCGCGCGCGGACCAAGGCCTCGGCGAGCTGCGGGTCCTGCACCGGGCTGGTGGAGGGATTGCTGAAGCTATCGTTGGGGGAGTCTTACGCCGCACCAGCGCAGAAGCCGATGTGCAAATGCACGGCGCACGGCCATGACGAAGTGCGGCGGCGGATAAAAGCAGCCGGGCTGAAGACCATTCCGGCGGTGCAACAGGCTCTGGAATGGCAGACGCCCGATGGGTGTGCGTCATGCCGCCCGGCGCTGAATTTTTATCTCATTGCGGCCTGGCCGGGTGAGTATGTGGATGACGCGCAATCGCGCTTCGTGAATGAACGGATGCACGCGAACATTCAGAAAGATGGCACATATTCTGTGGTGCCGCGCATGTGGGGTGGCACGACATCCGCGCGGGAGCTGCGGGCGATTGCCGATGTGGTAGACAAATTTAACATCCCGTCAGTGAAGGTAACGGGTGGCCAGCGTATCGATATGCTGGGCGTGCGCAAGGAGGATCTCCAGGCGGTCTGGCGGGATTTGAACGCGGCGGGCATGGTCTCCGGCCATGCCTATGGCAAGGCGCTGCGGACGGTGAAGACCTGTGTGGGCTCGGAATGGTGCCGCTTTGGCGTGCAGGATTCCACGGCGCTGGGGATTGCGCTGGAACAGATGACATGGGGCTCCTGGCACCCGCATAAGGTCAAGCTCGCGGTCTCAGGCTGCCCGCGAAATTGCGCCGAGGCGACGATCAAGGATTTCGGCGTGGTGGCGACCGAGGCTGGGTGGGATCTGCATGTCGGCGGCAATGGCGGGATAAAAGTGCGCGCCACGGAATTGCTCTGCAAGGTGACAACCGAGGCCGAGGTCATGGAATATTGCAGCGCGTTTTTGCAATTATACCGGATGGAGGCGCGCTATCTGGAGCGCACGGCGCCGTGGCTTGAACGTGTCGGGCTGAAATATGTGCAGGGGCGGATTGTTGATGACGCCGAATTGCGCGCCACGTTATATGCTGATTTTCTGTATGCGCAGAGCTTCGCGCAGACCGACCCCTGGGCGGAACAGGCCGCGGATAAAAATGCGACACCAAAATATAATGCCATGGCGGAGCTGGTCTGATGGATGGCATGCGCGTGCAGCCAGCCTTTATAGATATCGGCGCGCTGGAGGATATCCCCAGGCAGGGTGCCCGCAGCGTCAAGACGCCGCACGGCGACATCGCGGTGTTTCGTACCCATGATGACGAGGTTTACGCGCTGCGTGATTCCTGCCCGCATAAACAGGGCGTGTTGAGCCAGGGGATTGTGCATGGTGATGCCGTGACCTGCCCGCTGCATGGTTGGGTGATCTCGCTGCGCAGTGGTAAGGCTTTGGGGTTGGATGAGGGCTGCACCGCGCGGTTTGACGTGCGGGTGGAACAGGGGCGGGTGATGCTCAGCCTGGGCCTGGCTGCGTGAAGACCACCTGCCCCTATTGCGGGGTTGGGTGCGGGGTGGTGGTTGAGGATAACGTGGTGCGCGGCGATGCGCAGCACCCCGCGAACCATGGGCGGCTTTGCATAAAGGGCGCCACCCTGGCCGAGACGCTCGATGACAGCAACAGGTTGCTCTCACCTATGGTCGATGGCCGGGAGACCGGGTGGGGCGAGGCGCTGGGTGAAGCCGCAAGGCGCTTTGCCGCCGTGATCGCGGCGCATGGCCCGGATGCCGTGGCGTTTTATGGCTCCGGTCAGTTTTTGACCGAGGATTACTACGTCGCCAATAAGCTAATGAAGGGCTTTATCGGCAGCGCGAACATCGACACCAATTCGCGGTTATGCATGGCCTCCACGGTCGCCGGGCATATGCGGGCCTTTGGCGAGGATATCGTGCCGGGCTGTTACGAGGATATCGACGAGGCCGATTTGATCGTGCTGGTCGGCGCCAATGCCGCCTGGTGCCACCCAGTATTGTTTGAGCGCGCGCTGGCGGCGCGGGCGGCGCGCGGGACGAGGATTGTGGTGGTCGACCCGCGCCGGACCGCCAGTGCCGATTTGGCTGATCTGCATTTGCCGCTGCGCCCGGATGCCGATGTTGCGTTGTTCCTGCGGCTGCTGGTGGCGGTGCATGAGCGTGGCTGCGTGGATGCGATCTATGTAGCCGCCCGGACCGAGGGGTTTGCGCAGGCCTTGGCGGTGGCTCAGGCGGCCTGTATCACGCCGGACATGCTTGGGCTCGCGGACGCGGATTTGGCGCTGTTCCTCGATTGGTTCTGTGGCACCCCGCGCGTGGTGACATTGTTCAGCCAGGGCGTGAACCAATCAGTCAGCGGCACGGATAAGGTCAACGCCATCATCAATGTGCATCTGGCCACCGGGCGGATCGGCCGGGTGGGCATGGGCCCATTCTCGCTCACCGGCCAGCCGAACGCGATGGGCGGGCGCGAGGTGGGCGGGTTTGCCAACCAGCTCGCCGCGCATTTGAGGTTTACGCCGGATGACCATGCGCTGCTGCAAGGTTTCTGGGGGGCGCCGAAGCTGGCGGAGAAGCCGGGGCTCAAGGCGCTCGATATGTTCGAGGCGATGTTATCCGGGCGGATCAAGGCGATATGGATCGCTGCCACCAACCCGGCGGAGACCCTGCCGCGTTCCGACCGCGTGCGCGCCGCACTCGCCGCCTGTGACGTGGTGGTGGTGGCCGATTGCTGGCCGACCGAGACCACGCGACATGCCGATATCGTGCTGCCCGCTTCGGGGTGGGGGGAGAAGGATGGCACCGTGACCAATTCCGCGCGCATCATCTCGCGCCAACGGGCGTTCCGCCCCGCACCGGGGCTGGCCCGACCGGATTGGTGGATGATCACGCAATTCGCCCGTCATCTGGGGTTCCGCGCGGCGTTTGAGTTTGCCGGGCCCGCGGCGATTTTCCGGGAACATGCGGCCCTCTCAGGCTACGGCAACCATGGCGCGCGGTTATTCGATATCTCCGCCCGGCAGGAGATCAGCGATGCGGAATATGACGCGCTCGCCCCGTTCACCTGGGGGCGGACGCGGTTTTTTGGCGATGCCGGGCATATGGTGTTCGTGCCTGTGGCGGCCCCGCCTGTGCGGCCTCGGGACCGGGCGTTTGGCTTTGTGCTGAATACCGGGCGGTTGCGCGACCAGTGGCACACCATGACCCGCACGGGCTTTGTACCGCAATTGCTGGAAAGCGGGGCGCGGGCAGACGTTTCGATGAACCCGGCGGATGCCGCCGAAGCCGGGATTACGGCCGGGGACCTCGCGCGGATTACCACCCGGCATGGCAGCATCGTGCTGCCTGCTGCGCTGGAGAGCGGGCAGCGGCGGGGTGAGATGTTCGTCGCCATGCACTGGACCGATGAGCACAGTGCAGGCGGCAGCATCGGACGATTGATCGGCGGCGCGCGGGACCGCCATTCTGGCCAGCCCGCGTTGAAATCCGAACCCGCCGGTGTTGAGCGCCTGTCCGCCGCCTGGGTGGGGGTGATGCAGAGCCGGACGAAACTGCGCCCGGTTGGGCGGTTTTATGCCGGGCGGGTGCCGTTGGCCGATGGCATGCACAGGATTGAGCTGGCGGGCTGGCAGGCTTTGTCCTTCGGGCCGGAATTATCGGGCTGGGCGGCAGGCCTGTGCGCGGCGGGGGATGAGGAGCGGGTGGAGCTGATCGATGCCGGGCGGGGTGTGTACCGGCTGGGGCTGGTGCAAGACGGGCGGCTGAGCGCCTGTATATTCCTGGCCCCACGCGCTGATATGCTGCCGGACGCGGCGGCGCTGGCGGCTTTGTTCGCCTCGGCATCCTGGGTGGGCGACCGTGGCGCGTTGCTGCTGGCGCGTGGCGGCATGGCGGTGGCGGCGCGCGGGCGGATGGTTTGCCTTTGCCACCGGGTGAGCGAGGCTGCCATCCGCGCCGCGATCACCATACAGAATGTGCGGGATATGGATGGTTTGATGATCCGGTTGAAGGCCGGGACGAATTGCGGCTCTTGCAAAGGCGAGCTGGCCGCTATTTTACAGTCTGAGACGCAGCCGGAGCTGGTGACATGAACGAGGTTTATCTGGTGGGCGCCGGGCCGGGCGACCCGGAATTGTTGACTGTGAAAGCCTGGCGGTTGCTGGGCCGCGCGGATGCGGTGCTTTATGATAGCCTGGTGGACCCGCGCGTGGTGGCGCTGGCCCGGCCCGGGGCAAAGCTGATCGATGTCGGCAAACGCTGCGGCAAACACGCCCTGGCGCAGGCACAAATCTGCCGTTTGCTGGTGGCCGAGGCACAAGCGGGCGGGGTGGTGGTGCGCCTGAAAGGTGGCGACCCCATGGTGTTTGGCCGCGCGACCGAGGAGATGGAGGCGCTGCGTGACGCCGGGATTGGCTTTAAGATTATCCCCGGTGTTACGGCGGCCACGGCGGCGGCGGCGGCTTTAAAGCTCTCATTAACCAAACGCGGCGTCGCGCGATCATTACATTTCCTCACAGGGCACGGCGCGGAGGACGGGTTGCCCGCGCATGATTGGGTGGCACTTACCAAGTCAGGCGGCACCATTGTGGTGTATATGGGCGGGCAGACTCTGGGCGGGCTTGCCGCGCATCTGATCGAGGCGGGGATGGAGCCGGATATGCCAGCCTTGGCGGTTGAGAATATCAGCCTGCCCGCCGAGCGTGTTTTGAG
>JAQNCU010000211.1 GCA_029077775.1 Acidocella sp.
GCTCCAATATTTTCCTGGCCAATGCGGGCCAGGTCAAAGGGCTCAGCGGCGCGCAGCAGGAGGAAATCGGCGCTAAACTTACAGCTCTTAATGGCCGCGCGGACGGCACCATCGCGCTCTATAACATCGAACGTAATAACATCCTCACGTCCACATCGTCGGACACCATCGCCGATATCGGCAGCGAGAAATCTCAAGGCATCGAAGTCTCGGCTGATTGGGCGCCGGTTTCGCATCTCGCGCTGCAAACCAATGCATCATACACCCACGCGCGCTACGGCACGTTCGTGGACCCCACGACCGGGCTGAACGCCGATGGCAATCTGCCGCCAAACGTGCCCAGCTATACTGCCAACGCATGGGCCTATTACACCGGGGCCTTCAATATGCCGCTGGATCTCGGCCTTGGTGCCCGCTTTGTCGGCGCGCGCGCGGGCAATTATGGCAACACCCTCACGCTGCAACCCTACACGCTCGTGAACCTTTCGCTCACCTATCACGTCACACCGCATGTCGATGTCACGGGCCGCGTCGATAATGTGCTCGACAAAGCCTATGCCTCCTGGGCGGATGTCAATTATCCCTCCGAGGTTCTGCTCGGCGCGCCGCGGGCCTTCTACATGGAACTGCATGTCCATGGCTAAACCGCGCCCGATCGGTTTCGATCCGGCAAATCCCCGCGCCGCTGGCTTGTCCTGGCCGTGGCGCGGATGGACCAAAACCGCGACGCGGCGACTGTCATGGCTGCACCGCTGGCTGGGCGTGGTGATGTGCTTGTTTTTCTCCGCGTGGTTTTTAAGCGGCGCGGTCATGCTCTACGTCCCTTTCCCCGCCTTAAGTGCTGCCGCGCGGTACGCGGGCGAACCCCCCATCGCCACCGCCGACGTACTTATTGCCCCCGCCGCCGCTGCCGCCGGGATGACCGTGGAGGCCGCCAGTTTGGTCCAGGGGGTGCAAGACCCTCTCTACATTTTCCAGAATGGTGCCGGGCAGACCGTAACAATCGACGGGCGCACAGGCAGCCCGGCCCCGTTGGCCACCGCCGCGCAGGCCGCCACCATCGCCGCGCGCTTCACCCACACCCCCGTCGCCGCCGTGGCGGGGCCATACGGTTATGACCAATGGATCGTACACCAGCATTTTGACCCTTACAGGCCGTTTTACCGGGTCTCGCTGGCCGACTATAAGGGCACGCAGCTTTACGTCTCGGCCCGCACCTATCAGGTGTTGCAATTAACAACCCTGCACGAACGCTTCTGGAACTGGGCCGGTGCGGTTGTTCATTGGATCTATCCCACGATCATCCGCCGGTCATATCCGTTATGGGATAATCTGGTCTGGTGCCTCTCTCTGGTCGGCATCTTCACTGCTGCAGCGGGGCTCACGCTTGGCATCACGCGGATGCGCGCGGCTATGCGCCATCCTAAACACCCGGGAATCTCCGCCTTTCGCGGGCTATTCCGCTGGCACCATCTCCTTGGCCTCACCGCCGGGCTTACGTTGTTCACGTGGATTTTCAGCGGCTGGCTCTCGGTCGACCATGGCCGGATCTTCTCAACCGGCATCCCCACGGGTGTTGAGGTTGCAGCCGCCCGCGGCATCACGCTGCCTGACGCCCTGCGCGCCGTCACCCTGGCGGATCTGCGCGCCCTGCCGCCGAGTGCCGAGATCGATTTTGTTGCCCTTGACGGCCAGAGCTATCTCGTCGGGCACAGCGCCGCCGCCCGCCCCGCCATCCTCCCGGCCGCAGGTGGTCCGATCATTCATGAATTCCCAGATGCTGCCCTGGCTTCGGCCGCCGCCGCCGCCTGGCCACAGCTTGATTTCCAGCGCCTCGCGCATATCAAGCCGCATGACTGGTACGCCAACCTGCCAGACGCGCCGCTGCCGCCCCATACCAGGCGCGTGTATTTTACGGGCCAGGGCGAAATCTGGGTCGATATCGACGCCGACACAGGCATAATTCAAGACGTGATGGACCCGAGCCGCCGGGTCTATTGCTGGCTGTTCGACGGGCTGCACACATTCGACATCCCCGGCCTGCCCGCGCACCCGTTCGCGCAGAAACTCCTGATGCTCGTCCTGCTCGCAGGCGGCTTCGCGCTCAGCGCGTCCAGCGTCGTCCTCGCGTTTCGCCGCGTGCGCCGTCTTGCCCCCAAATCATTCATCAAATCAACCAAGGGATAACAGATGACCGATAGACTTTTCATGCTCCGCCCCGGATTTTTCGATGGGGCGCGCGGCCCGCTTTATTGTGGCGATTCCCTTGGTGTTGAGGGTCTTTTGAGCTTTTTCCCTGCCTTGCGGGACCAGATCGAGGTCCACTACATCGACGCCCCGCGCCCCCGCGCTGAGATCATCGCGCTGATCGGTCCGGACCACCAATCCGCGCCGGTGCTCGTGCTCTCCCCTGGCCAGACGCCGCCCTCAGACATCCCCATAAAAACCGCCGGGATGCTGCATTTCATCGACGACCCAGAGGCCATCCGCCTTTATCTCTCGCACACCTACGCCGCTGGCCTTCCGGCCTGAACGTGCCTGAGCCTGGGATGAAAATCATCGGGCTGATCGGCGGGATGAGCTGGGAGAGCACGGCCATCTATTACCGGCGGCTGAATGAGGAAGTGCGCCGCCGCCGTGGCGGCCTGTATTCGGCAGAAATCGTTCTCCGCTCACTGGATTTCACCCGCATCGTCGCGCTCCAGCATCTGGGGGATTGGGATGGTGCTGCCGACATACTCGCCGCCGCCGCGCAACAGCTTGAGGCCATGGGTGCGTCTATGGTCCTGATCTGCACCAACACCATGCACAAAGTGGCCGAACAGGTGCAGCGCGCGATAACCATCCCATTGCTGCACATCACCGACCCCACAGCCCGGGCGGTGTGCGCAGGCGGCTGCCAGCGCCCGCTTTTGCTCGCGACCCGCTACACCATGGAGCAAAATTTCTACCTCGACCGCCTGCGCCAACAACACGGCCTCTCTCCGGTCATCCCATGCGAGCCCGACCGGGCGCTGATCCACGATATTATTTTCGATGAATTATGCCGTGGCGTCATCCACGAGGAGTCCCGCGCGACCTACCGCGCCGTCATCGCCCGCGGCATTGCCCGGGGTGCGGACAGTGTCATCCTCGGCTGCACAGAAATCGGGCTGCTGATCGGCCCCGCGGATTGCCCGGTCCCTCTATTCGACAGTACCACCCTGCACGCAGACGCCGCGTTGGATGCGTGTTTGTAACGGGGTGATGATTGCGGGTGCCGGAGAGACACCCCGGATTGACGATGATCTCGAGATCAGAAAATAACATATTATTTATATTGCCTCGGAATTTATTACCAAGCTACATATCAACGTACCGCTGACCTTTCTCCTGCAGATCATGAACTATCAGTTTCTTGAAAACCAAATTCGGAGCGTGATTTGACTGAACTCCAAAGGTCGCCAACTGTTCAAGACAAACTGTTAACAATCCTCATCCCCGTATATAATGGCGAGAAATACCTTAAAAACCTATTGCAATTATTTGCCGATGCTTATGCGCGGATGCCGGAACAATTCGCCGACGTCGACCTTGTTGTTGGCAACAATGTTTCGACCGACGGCACACAGGCGGTTGCTGAATCATTCGTTTCTACCCTGCCAATATTGCGCCCTCTCATTCTCACGCCGCATCTTCCAACAGCTGAACTGAACATCTTCAGGGCATTCCGGCTCTGCCGAGGAATTTTCACTTGGACATTGGGGGTTGACGACATTCCTGTATTCTCGAGCTTCGGTGGTGTCATCGATCACCTGCGCGCTGAGCAGGCCGACATGTACCTCTTCAACTACGCGGTTGTGTCGCCAAAAATGAAGGTCACCCGTCACTGCGTATTCCAAATGAACCAACCGTCATATGCGGTTAATATTGTCGATGTGACACAGAGATTCGGTTTTTGGTCCACTGTCGCTGGTATTTCCGGGCAGATCATGCGGACCGCCTCGGTTATGGATTATGATCTGCCACAAATGTATGAAAAGACAACCAAGGTTTATGTCCATGTCGGGGCGTATCTTGAGTGCTTCAAAGATCGCCGTACAACCCTGATCAACCTGCCGATCGTATTTTATAAATCGTCTCCTAACGACTTCGTGCACTGGCGAAAAGCCGCGAAATTGATGGATGTTTGTGATGAATTTTTCTGGACACTTGGTTACGTCCGTCTATTGGTTTACCTTGAAGAGAAATCGATAATTGATAGCAATTATCTGAAATATATGCTGGAGACCAACGAGAGGAATTCTTTTCGCCCGATCTTTATCGTGGTTGAAAAATTTAGCAATCAAATCATGCTCATGACCAAGACAGATGAGCCGCGCAATCATCTAAGCGAGGATGAGTTTGCCGAGATTTCCGGCTATCTTGCACGTAAAGAGCCCTTTTTGCGCGAATATCTCTGGAAGCTTAGGGAAATTTTTGACCTTGTCCGGTCAGGTGGCTTGGTTTCAGACAGTGACTGGGAAAACCTCAAATCTCTGGCAGCATCGTTAAGCATCACCTCGTGCGGTCGGGGTTAAGCGAACCTGAACCCTTCACAATCAATTTGAGTATTCTGTAAGCGGGATGAAGTACCGTAAACTGACGGACGTACTGCCTTAAGCTCACGCGTGATGGAGATTGGACGGTTAAGGCCATCGATTCCTGTTGCGCTGCTTGTTTTGGATGGAGCGACAAGCCGAAATGGTGCAAGTAGTTAGTTGACGCTAGATGCGCAACATATTCACTTGCCCCCATGCCAGAAGCTTTGAATGTGTTGTTGCTAATCCTCGGCTCATCCATCTCTATTGCCCTGTAGAGACATCGGAAGGAAAACTGCATTTTCCATAAATCACCGTATCCAATGGAGACGTTTCCGAGATACCACAGGCGTTCTGCTTCACCATCTAGTTGCACTGAATCCATGTGGCTGGCAAAGATTTTCTCTACCCTAGAAAGAATCGGATCTAAGGCAAAAAGCTCATAAAAGTTCGAAACTTCGGCTATGGTTGGGATAATATTTTTGACGTTCCCGGCGCTTTCGTTGCGCAGATCTTCCCATGCGGTGATAGTTTGTAGCCGCCTTTCCATTATGTGGACCGCCCTAGTCGAAAGCAATTTAGTGAAAAAAACCATGTCCCCAAGCCGGTGCAAATAGGCCGGGAAACCACCTAAATCCCTATAATCATTGCTCCGTATCAGCATCGAACAGGGATGAAGCGAGTTTCCACTGATGTAGAACTGCTTGAGATGTTCATCCACGGTCATTAGGCCGGTGCTCGTAAGCGAGGCAACGTGATGGGGCGGCGTGATCGTCTTGCCATCGCCGTTTTCATAGTAATTGTTCGAAAAAACCGCTGAATAGTTCCCAGCAACCGCCAACATATCTTCAAGGCGCGTCTGTTCGTAGGTATCCCTGCGGTGTGAACCGCCTTGTCTGTTGGGTGTTATCACCTGAAGCTACGCTTTTAAGCTGAGCTTACGAGCGGAGTTAACTACATAGCATTGAGCTGCTGCTGGTTTCGTGGACACCGAGATAAGGTGTTTAACGTGACA
>JAQNCU010000212.1 GCA_029077775.1 Acidocella sp.
CAGGCCGGGAATTATGCCGGGGCGATTGCGACGATCAAAACCCATCTGGCCGATGATGCGCGGTTCCACCCGGTATTGCTGCAATCCTATTACCAGATGGGGAATTGCACGGCGCTCGAGGGTGCTGTGAACCCGGCGTTGATGCACGCCGCGCGCACGGGCCACGCGCCGCCGCAGGCGGATTTGCAAATGGTGGCGGATTGTTATGCCAAAGCGAAAGACATGGGCGGATATGCCAATGCGCTCATCCCGCTTGTGCAATACTACCCGAGCCCGACATATTGGGGGGATGTTTTGGGGTTGATGCAGGCTGACCCCGCCTATTCCGACCGGCTGGCGCTCGATTTTTTCCGGTTGAAACAGGCGGTCGGCATCGCTGGCACCGAGCCGGATTACATGGAATATGCCGAGGAAGCCGCCCAGCTTGGGCTGGATAACGAGGCCGCGAAGATTATGGCGGCGGGCAAGGCGGCGGGGGTTCTGGGCTCTGGTCCGGATGCCGACCGCCAGGGCAGGCTGGTGGCGCTGATTGCCAAGCGTGAGGCGGCAGCGGCGGCGGGAGCCGCACAACAAATAGTCCAGGCGCGCGCCGCGAAGGATGACTCGACCTTGTTCGATATCGGGTTCAACCAGGTCGAAGGTGGCGATTCGGGGGGGCTTGCCTTGATGGCCGAGGCCATCCGCAGCGGTAATTTGACACATGCGCCGCAGGCCGAGCTGGAAATGGGGATGGCCTATGCCAGCGTAGGGCAACAAGCTTATGCGCAGGCGATGTGGAAAGCGGTGCCCGAGGGTTCACCGGCAGGCAAGCTCGCGAAGTTATGGATGCTGGTGAAATAGCGCGTTTCCGTTCGATCAGAAAACGCGCGCGCGCGCCAGCAGCAAACGCTCAGCCTCTCGACAGCCTGATCACAAAGCGCGCACCCACCACCTCGCCCGCGTCATCGCGCCGGTTCTCAGCCGAAATTCGCCCGCCATGCGCCTCGATGATCTGGCGGGAGATGGACAGGCCGAGGCCGGAATGGCTGCCGAATTGCTCGCTTTGCGGGCGTTCGGAATAAAACCGGTCGAACACGTCCTCAAGCTTGCCATCCGGGATGCCGGGGCCTTCATCCTCTACGGCGAGTTCGACCATACCCCCGGTTTCCCGTCCGCGCAGAAAAATTTTGCCGCCCGGCGGGCTGAACGACACCGCATTGCCGATTAAATTACGCAATACCTGCACCAGCCGGGGCTCAGAGCCGCGGACATAGAGCCCGTCCGCCGGGGCGTCCACCACCATCACCGGGCTGTCTTGCTTGGCCGTGGCGTCGTGGATTTCAGACAGCGCGCCCAGGATCCGCGCCAGGTCCAGCACTTCAGGCGCGCTGCGCGATAATTCAGAATCGAGGCGGGAGCTGTCTGAAATGTCGGTGATCAGCCGGTCCAGCCGGGCGACATCCTGGGTGATGATCGCCAATAACCGCGAGGCGCGGGCAGGATCTTCCACCCGGGTGAGTGTCTCGATCGCCGAGCGGATGGAGGAGAGCGGGTTTTTGATCTCGTGGCTGACATCGGCGGCGAATTGCTCGATCGCGTCCATCCGCGCCCAGAGCGCCGTGGCCGAGCCATCCAGCGCGCGCGCCAGGGTGCCGATCTCGTCATTGCGCTCGATGATGCTCTCAGGCAGAGCGGGCCGCCGCGCCCGGCCCTCGCGCATCAAGGCCGCGGCGTTCGCCAGCCGCAGGATGGGGTTGGCGATGGTGCGCGCCAGATAGAACGAGACGATGACGGTGAGCCCCAGGGCCAGTGCGAACAGCCCGAGGATGGAGAGCCGCACCGCCAGCACGGCGCGGTCCACCTCATCGGCTTCACGCGTCAGCAGCACGGTGCCAAGATTTTGCTGGGCGCGCGAGATCGGCTCGGCCACCGTGATGAGAAGCTGGCCCTCGGCGTCACGCCGCACGAAAGGGGCGGTATCACCACCATCGGTCGCACTGGTGAGCTGCAATGCCTCCCGCGCATCCGGCTGCCAGCCCAGCGTGTCCGGGTCGGCCCCGGCACCGGAGCCGACCATGCCGGATTGATCCTCGTCCCCCGCCACCGAGCCCGAAATATGGTCATAGACGAAGCCCACCACGCGCGAGAGCAGGCCGGGCGGCGGCGGGGCGGCCAAGGGCTCGGTCACGATCGCCCCGCCGGGGCCGGGATGCACCCGTGAATTGGCGATAAGCTCGCCATCCGGTCCGTAAATCAGGGCCTGGGCGTTGGGCGTCGGTTCGGTGAGCTGGTACAGCAGTGGCTGCGCGAGGTCGGGATCGATCTGCGCCTGGCCGCCCGCGTTGTTCTGCACAGCACTCTGGCTGAGCGCGCCCGCATAAATCCGCGCCTGTTCACGAAACGCCGAGATCTCGGCGCTGAGCAGCCCCTGCTGGTATTGGTCGAGATAAAATAATGCCGCGAAAATTAGCGCCAGGGGCAGAAGATTGACCAGCAAAATATCGCGCAACAGGCGCGAGACGCGGTTCGCTCGCGCCATCAGGCCAAGCCTGCCAGCATGGGCTCAGATCTCCTTATAGCGATAGCCGATGCCATAAAGGGTTTCGATCTGGTCGAACTCGTCATCCTCGTGGCGAAATTTTTTACGAAGCCGCTTCACATGGCTGTCGATGGTGCGGTCATCGACATAGACATTCTCGCCATAGGCGGCATCGATCAACTGGTCGCGGCTTTTCACCATGCCGGGGCGTGTGGCGAGCGCCTTGACCAGCAGGAACTCCGTCACGGTGAGCTGGATGTCCTGGCCTTTCCACAGGCATTGATGCTTGGTCTCATCCAGAGTGAGATGTCCGCGCGTGAGCACACTGCCTGGGGTGACCCCGGCGCTCTCGGCGCGCAGCGCCTCGTTACGGCGGAGCAGCGCGCGGATACGCTCCAGCAGCAGGCGCTGGCTGAACGGTTTGGTGATGTAATCATCAGCCCCCAGCCGCAGGCCCATCAGCTCATCGAGTTCGTCATCCTTGCTGGTGAGAAAGATCACGGGCATGGCGGAGCGCGCGCGCAATTTCTGCAACAGCTCCATGCCATCCATGCGCGGCATTTTGATATCGAGCACCGCCAAATCAGCAGGCTTGGCCAGCAGCGCCTGCAGGGCAGACTCACCGTCCGTATAGGTGCGGACGAGAAAGCCTTCCTGCTCCAGGGTCATCTGCACCGAGGTCAGAATATTCCGGTCGTCATCGACCAAGGCGATACTATGTTTCATGGGCTGGTTCTCATAGGGGCTGAATGGGAGCATCGCGTTTTTTCACCGTACAGGGGAGTGACTGTATTATGGCGGCAAATCAAGACCCGGGCTTTATCGACGAGGCCGCGACCCTGTTGATGGCCGCGCGCAGCGCCACGCTCGGCACGATTATGAATGACGCACCGTATGTGGCGCTGGTGACCCCGGCGCTCGATGAGCGGGCCAATATGCTACTGTTGCTCTCGGATTTGTCCGTGCATACGGCGCATCTGCGCGCCCGGCCTGCCTGCGCGCTGCTGGTGTCGGGCGTGCCATCCACTGAGAATCCGCAGACCGCACCGCGCCTTTCATTGACCGCCAGCGCGGCGCCCAGCCAATCCCCCACGGCGCGCGCGCGGTTTTTGCAGACGCATCCTTATGCCGCGCAGTACATCGATTTTGGCGATTTCAATCTCTGGTTACTTAATCTGCAATCGGCGCATTATGTCGGCGGGTTTGCCGCCGCCGCCACGTTGGATGTCGCTGCGTTGCAGCATAAAATTATTATGCGTCAGAGCCCTACGGGTAGTTGATCGGTAAGCCTGTGATGATTATGAGATAGAAAAGATTATTTTATAGACATATTTTACTGAACATAGAGGATCGTCCTGCCGTGAACCATATTTCCGACATCACCGCTCTCCGGGACGCTGCCCCCCTCGCCGGGACAGGCGTGCGCATTGCCGCCGCCCTGCACGCCAACCTTACCGCGCCCGCGCTGGTTGCGCATTCGCTGCGCAAGAATGAGGGCAGGTTGTCCGCCGATGGCGCGATCATCGTGCGCACGGGCATCCATACGGGCCGCTCGGTCGGGGATAAATTCGTGGTCGATGAGCCTGCCTCCACGGCCGAGATCTGGTGGGGTAAGGTCAACCAGCGCCTCTCACAACCGAAATTCGCGGCGCTGAAAACCCGGGTGCAGGCCTATTTGCAGGGCCGTGAGCTTTTCACGCAGGATTTATACGCAGGTGCCGACCCTACCAACCGTATCCGCGTGCGCCTGGTCACCACCGGGGCCTGGCAGGCACTGTTCGCACGTAACATGTTCATTCGCCCCCCGGCTTCTGAGCTTTCCGGGTTCGTGCCGGATTATGTTATTCTGCATGCGCCCGAGTTCGAGGCCGACCCGGCCATTGACGGGGTGAATTCAACCTCGGCCATTGCGTTGTCATTCGCGGAAAAACTCATCGTCATCGCGGGCACGCAATATGCCGGGGAGATCAAAAAATCGATCTTCACGGTGATGAACTGGATTTTACCGGAACGCGGCGTGCTGCCCATGCATTGCGCGGCCAATATCGGTGCGGGCGGGGATTCCGCACTGTTTTTCGGGCTGTCCGGCACCGGCAAAACCACCCTCTCCTCGGACCCCGCGCGCCGCTTGATCGGCGATGACGAGCATGGCTGGGCTGATGATGGCGTGTTCAATTTCGAGGGTGGATGCTACGCCAAGGTGATCGACCTCAGCCAGCAGAACGAGCCTGAGATTTGGGCGGCCTCGCACCGGTTTGGCACCGTGCTGGAAAATGTGGTGGCCGATGCGCAAGGGCGGCTCGACCTGACCGACCAGAGCTTTACCGAGAACACCCGCGCCTGCTATCCCGTTGAGTTCATCCCGAATGTCGAGCCATCAGGGCGCGGCGGTATCCCGAAAAACCTTATCATGCTGACCGCCGATGCGTTTGGCGTGCTGCCGCCTATCGCGCGGTTGACCCCGGCGCAGGCGATGTATCATTTCCTCTCGGGTTACACCGCGCGCGTGGCGGGCACCGAGAAGGGGTTGGGCTCGGAACCGCAGGCGACGTTTTCCACCTGTTTCGGGTCGCCCTTTTTGCCGCGCCACCCGCAGGTTTATGGCAAGCTGCTGGCTGCGCTCATCGCCCGGCATGGCACGTCATGCTGGCTGGTGAACACTGGGTGGACAGGTGGGGCCTATGGCACCGGGCGGCGCATGTCCATCGCCCATACCCGCGCCTTGCTCAGCGCCGCTTTGGCCGGTGATCTCGATCATGTCGACTACCGCGCGGACCCGTTTTTCGGCCTGGCCATACCGGCCAACGCCCCCGGCGTTCCGGCGGATGTGCTGAATCCACGCATGGCCTGGGCGGACCCGTTGGCCTATGATGTGGCCGCCGCCGGGTTGGTCAAACGCTTCGAGGAGAATTTCACCAGCTTCGTGGATCTGGTCGATGAGAGTGTCAAGGCCGCGGCCATACGCGCCGCCGCGTAATACCAGCTGGCCTAAAGAATGACTCTCGGCGGGCAGCAAGCGCTTCTTTTTGTGAACAAAAAGAAGCAAAAAAAC
>JAQNCU010000213.1 GCA_029077775.1 Acidocella sp.
CGAGCTTGACCGCTTTATCATTGGCCAGAACGACGCCAAGCGGGCGGTGGCGATTGCGCTGCGCAACCGTTGGCGCCGGCTGCAGCTGCCCGAGGAGATGCGCGATGAGGTGGTGCCGAAGAATATTTTGATGATCGGGCCGACGGGGTGCGGCAAGACCGAGATCGCGCGGCGGCTGGCGAAGCTGGCACAGGCGCCGTTCATTAAGGTGGAGGCGACCAAGTTCACCGAGGTGGGCTATGTGGGGCGCGATGTGGAGAGCATTGTGCGCGACCTGGTGGAGGCGAGCATCACCATGCTGCGCGAGCAGAACCGCAAGGGCGTGGAAGCCAAGGCGGAGCTGGCGGCGGAGGAACGGTTGATCACCGCGCTGGTGGGCGAAGGGGCTTCGGCCGACACGCGGGTGAAGTTCCGCCGGATGCTGCGCGCGGGCGAGCTTGAGGACAAGGAAATCGAGATCGCCACCACCGATACCGGCGGGATGCCGATCGGCATGATCGACATGCCCGGTATGCCACAGAACGGCGCGCTCAACCTTGGCGATGTCATGAAAGGCATGTTCGGCCGCCAGGGCCAGAAGCGTAAAATGCAGGTGCCAGACGCCCGCCGCGCGCTGGAGCGTGAGGAGGCCGACAGGCTGCTCGACACCGAGGCGCTGACCAAGGACGCGCTGCGCCACGCCGAGACCAATGGCATCGTCTTTCTCGATGAGATCGATAAAATCTGCGCCAAGACCGAGGGCGGTTTCCGCGGCGGCGATGTCTCCCGCGAGGGCGTGCAGCGCGACCTGCTGCCCTTGATCGAGGGCACCACGGTTTCCACCAAATACGGTCCGATCAAAACCGACTATATCCTGTTCATCGCCTCCGGCGCGTTCCATGTCGCCAAACCGGCTGATCTGCTGCCTGAATTGCAGGGCCGCCTGCCTATCCGTGTTGAGCTTTCGTCGCTCTCCTGCGCGGATTTCAAGCGCATCCTCACCGAGCCTGAGCATTCCCTCCTGAAGCAATATTCCGCGCTGCTCAACACCGAGGGCGTCAATCTCAGCTTCACCGAGGACGCGGTGGACGCGCTCGCCTCCCTGGCGTTCGACATCAATGACCGTGTGGAGAATATCGGTGCCCGCCGCCTCGCCACCGTCATCGAAAAACTGCTGGAGGAGATCAGCTTCACCGCCACGGATCGCGCGGGGGAGGTGATCGAGGTCAACGCCGCCTATGTGAATGAGCGTGTGGCCCCCTTGGCCGCCAAGGGCGATCTCAGCCGGTTCATCCTGTAACCATGCCCCCGCGCCTTGCCGGCACGCTCGCCTGCCTGTTCTCCTTGGCTGTGCTGGGCGCGGTCTATTACGCGCAGGATGTCATGCACCTCGCCCCTTGTCCCCTGTGTTTGTGGGAGCGTTGGCCCTATCGCATTGCCGCCGCCCTTGGCCTTGCCACGCTCGCGGTTCCGCGCGCGGGGCGCTTCCTCCTCAGCATGGCGGCCTTGGTCATGTTGGGCGGTGCCGCCATCGCTTTCGTGCATGTCGGTGTCGAACATGGCTGGTGGCGTTCGCCCTTGCCGGAGTGCAACGCCTTCCTCACCCCTGGCGCGCCTCTGGCGCTCATCCCCGCCATCCCGTGTGATCGCCCGGTCTATCTCATCGCGGCCCTTCCGGTCTCCATGGCATTGATGGATTTTTGCACGGCTCTGGCTTTCGCTTGCGTCCTGTTTGCCTATGTCTCGTCTCGTAAGGGGGCCATGCGATGAGCGATCAGGTCAAAAAATTCATTCGTGTCGATCATGCGGGCGAATATGGCGCGGCCCGTATCTATGCCGGGCAACTCGCCGTGCTTGGCCGTGGCCCGCACGGCCCCACGCTGGAGCATATGAAGGCGCAGGAACAACATCATCTGGACGTTTTCACAGGCCTCATCGCCAGCCGCCGGGTCCGCCCGACCTTGTTGCTGCCATTCTGGAACGTCGCCGGGTTTGCCCTGGGTGCTGCCACCGCGGCTCTGGGCCCCCGCGCGGCCATGGCCTGCACGGTGGCCGTTGAGGAAACGATCGACGCGCATTACGCCGCCCAGGCCGCCGAACTCGGGCCGGACGAGGCCGATCTCGCCGCCACCATCGAGACCTTCCGCGCCGAGGAGTTGGAGCACCGAGACATCGGCCTGGCAAATGGCGCGGAACAGGCCCCGGCCTATCGGCTGCTCACCGCAATCATCAAAACCGGCTGTCGCGCCGCCATCAGGATCTCTGAGCAGATCTAGAGCGTTTTCCGATCAAACGGAAAAGCTCTAACAGTATTTTTGCGAGCAATTTCATCCGATCAGGTCGTCTTGTTAAGTCAACCTGATCGGATATTGCTCTAGCCTGATCGCACTTTACGCGGTCATGCTCTAATTACGATTTATGTCCGCCTGCCTGCCTGTATCCACCCCCCATGACGGCCTGTTTGGCGCTGCGCGCCACCGGGCAATGTTTGCGGTGGCGCTCTCTGTCCTGCTCTCGGTGCTCGATTATGCCGTGGTAAACGTCGCCCTCCCGACCATCGCGCATAACATCCACACCACCGCCTCAGCCGCCATCTGGGTGGTGAACGCCTATCAACTTGCCAGCCTCATCTCCTTGCTGCCTCTGGCCGCTTTGGGGGACCGTATCGGGCACGCGCAGATGTGCCGGTTCGGGCTGGTGCTGTTCATCATCGCTTCGGTGTTATGCGCGCTCTCGCGCACCCTGCCGGAGCTTGCCGCCGCCCGCGCGCTCCAGGGCTTCGGCGGTGCGTGTATCATGAGCGTGAATGCCGCCCTGGTGCGGTTCATCTACCCCGCCGCCATTCTGGGGCGCGGCATTGCGCTGAATGGCCTTGTCGTCGCCCTTGGCGTGGCGCTGGGGCCCACCATCGCCGCCCTCGTCCTCTCGGTGGCCACATGGCAATGGCTGTTCCTCATCAATCTGCCGCTGGGCGGTGCGGCACTTTATTACGCCGTCACCGCTTTGCCGGTCACGCCGCGCCTGGGCGGCGGCTTTGATTATCTCGGAACCATCCTGCTGGCCGCCGGGCTTGGGGGCTTTATCATCGGGCTGGATAGTTTCGCCCATTCCTCCGGCATCGCACTCGCCATGCTGTCGCTTGCCACCGGCGCGCTTTGTCTGTTCGCCCTCGTGCGCTGGCAAATCGGCAGGTCGGACCCACTCCTGCCGATCGACCTGCTGGCCCGGCGCGGTTTTCGTATGGCCTTTATCACCGGGTTTTTCGGGTTTGTCGGGTCCAATTTCTTCATCATCCCCATGCCCTTCATGCTGATGGATGTGCTGCATCGCGGCCCCGTCGCCACCGGGCTGCTCATCACGCCCTGGCCACTTGCCATTGTCATGGTCGCCCCCCTCGTCGGCCGCCTGGCTGACCGTTTCCCCGCCGCCACGCTATCCACCCTCGGTTTGGCGCTTACCGGCACTGGCTTTTTGCTGCTACGGCTCATGCCCGCCTCACCGGGAGATTTTGACATCGCCTGGCGGATCGCGGTTGCGGGCTCCGGGTTTGGGCTGTTTCAGCCACCCAATAACAAAGCCATGATCACCACGGCCCCCGCCCACCGCACCGGGGCGGCCAGCGGCATGATCTCGGTGGCAAGGCTACTCGGCCAGACCGTGGGCGGCATGCTCGTGGCACTCACGCTTGGCCTGGTCGTCCATGGTGCCGCGAATGAATGCCTGGCGCTCGCCTCAGGCTTCGCCTTCCTCGCCGCGATTTTAAGCGCCAGCCGGGCGCGGAAATAGCTTTAAAGTGTTGAGAGCACCGCAGGCGCCAAGGCGGCTGATTTCGCCGCCGGATGCATCGGATTGCGGAACCGCAAATCCCCGCCCGGCGCGCCCGCCTTGGTCAGCTCATATCGAGACGTACAGGTCACCGCGACCACGGGCCGCGCTTCCGGGAAGGTCAAAAACTGCCGCGCCTCGCCTTCCAGCAATAGCTGGTCACGCAAAACCTGCCATTCGGCGGGGTCGGTATCATCGAGGAACATCGCCAGAATCCCAGGCCGATCGCCGCTCAGCCGTGCCGGGGCAATTGCCGCCAACCGCCGCCGCATCGCCACCGCCACCTCGTTCTCGGTGCCGCCGCGTGCCGCCATCACGAATAAATTGGGTCCGGTGCCTGTTACCGAAAAATGCGCCTCCGGCCCAAATTCATGCCGCAATTTCGCGATCATGCCGGGCGGCGAGTCCGATGCCTGCGCGCCCGCCAGCAGCAGCGGGTCCAGCCGTAAAATCGCCGCCTCGTCATAATCGGCGCGCTTGGCGTTGGTCAGCATCTCGTTGATCCGCCGGTGCAGGTCAGGCAAAGACTCAGCCTCGCCCTTCAAACCCTTCGGCAAAGTCATTTTTAACAGATATCGCCCCGGATGCGCGGCGAGCCAGGTCTGTAAATCTGGGTCGATCCGGTCGATCAACCGAGTCCAAAGGCTGCGATGCACCGCATGGCCTTCCTCAGCTGAAATGGAGTCGCAGGCGACCTCGGCGGTGGCCCCTTCACGGCTTATCAGCAGATCATAGGGCGTTGCCTGTTCCAGGCCACTGAATGAAACCTCGAATCCGCGTTCCTCCTGCAACCGCGCGGTATGGATCAGATGCAATAAGGGCATGATGGTCGCATCGCCCACCAGGGCGGCATCCAGATTGGCGCGCAGCCGCGCACGTCCTGCTGTGTTGAGCGCTTCATAAAGCACAGGTATCCGGGTTGCGAGTTCGACCAGGGCTGTCTCGGCGCTTGATAACGCCTGGCCACGCCGGGCTTTTTCCAAAGCGCCCTCAGCCGCGAAGCGTTGGGAGGTCAGCTTGCGGGTCTGCGTGCCTTCATTCAGGCGCTCACGAATATAAGCGAGCCGCCCGGCCCATCCTGACGGACCCGCTAAACCGATAAATGTTGATGCCTGCTCCTGTGCCATAATTTAGCCATATCGCAAAGCTTCGGACTTGGCCATTAAACTTTTGTTGTTTGGCCGCGATGCCGCAACATGTGATCGGCGAGCACGCAGGCCATCATGGCCTCGCCCACAGGCACCGCGCGTATGCCGACACAGGGGTCGTGCCGCCCTTTGGTCTGGATCTCGATGTCGTGCCCGGCGGCATCGACGCTGCGCATTTTGGTCATGATCGAACTTGTGGGCTTCACGGCAAAGCGCGCCACTATGGGCTGCCCGGTGGCGATGCCGCCCAGCACCCCGCCCGCATGGTTGGCGGCGAATTCAATGCGCCCATCCACCATGCGCATCTCGTCGGCATTCTCCTCGCCGCGCAACGCAGCGGCGGCGAAGCCATCGCCGATCTCAACGCCCTTGACGGCATTGATGCTCATCAGCGCCTGCGCGATGTCGGCATCCAGCTTACCATAAATCGGCGCGCCAAGGCCGGGCGGCACCCCTGTCGCGATAATCTCGATCACCGCACCGAGCGACGATCCCGCCTTGCGCACATCATCCAAAATCCCAGCCCAGGCCAGGGCGGCATCACGGTCGGGGCAGAAAAACGCATTCTCCGTCACCGCCGCCCAATCCCATCGCGCCCGGTCCACCTCATGCGGA
>JAQNCU010000214.1 GCA_029077775.1 Acidocella sp.
AGCGGCTGGCCGTTATACGAGCCACCAAACTTGCGGGAGTTGGCGAGCGCCACGAAGCGATATTCCAGCGTGGCAGACAGACCGGGCACGGGTGCGATGGGGTATGACAGGCCGACAATGCCCTGATAGGCGAGCGAGCCACGGGTTTTGTTGACCTTCGCGCCATCGGCGGCGAAATTCTGGTAGGCATCTTCCTGCCAGCCCACGCCCGCACCGACATACGGGTACAGATAGGGCAGCCCGATATCGAAATCATAGAGCGCGTTGACGAAGGCGCCGTAGCGGGCCTCACCGCCGCCGAGCGGGTATTCGGTGCCGTTGGCTTTGACCTTATCGCCACCGTTATGGATGTAATCGCCTTCAAGCTCGACGCGCCAGCCATTGCCGAAGCCGTAGCCGGCACTGAATTCGCCGGTATAGCCGTTTCTGAGGTCGACCCGGGCCTCGTTCGGCTGGCCGACATTGTTCACAATGAAATCCTTGGCCTTTTGCTGGCCTTCGATCGAATAGCCGGCCCCGCCGGACACGTACGGGCCGGTGACGGGTTGTGCTGAGGCAGCGGTAATGAATGCCAGCGGGGTGGCGAGCATGGTGGCTGCGGTTAATGCGAGACGGAATTTCATAAGCGTGGCTCCTCGATGATACTGGCCGCCCCCAGTCACGGGTCCGGCCGAACGCTATTTAGAGATCCACGAACCCATTCGGCAGGGGGGTGGACGGGAAGGCAATCGACTGTGTCAAAAATATCACTAATAGGGTGTTATTTCTTATTATTTATAATATATTTATTATCATGTCCAAATTTCGCCACAATAGGCATCTTCCAAGGACGTAGCGGCTGATATGTGGTTTATGCGGACGCGGAAATAACCCCTGGCAGCGTTGTTCCGTAAGTGGCCTGCGCAAAGCAGGGTTGCATAGACGCCATCTACACCCGAGCGACGCGCAGCGCGTTAGTGGTGCCGGGCTGGCCGAACGGCACGCCTGCTACCACCACAATCTCTTCGGATTTTTGCGCGAAGCCATCCAACCGGGCGCGTTTGGCGGCGATGGCCACGGCCTCGGTCATGGAATGGACCTCGGGGATCACCGCCGCGTGCACGCCCCACACCGCTGCCAACCGACGCGCCACCACCAGGCTGGTGGTGAGGCCCAGCACCGGGCAGCCGGGGCGTTCACGCGCCACGCGCAGGGCTGTGGAGCCCGAGGCGGTGAGGGCGACGATGGCCTGCGCGCCGATGGTGTGCGCCACCTGCACCGCCGCGGCGGCGATGGCATCGGCGGAGTTTCGCTCAGGTGCGAGGCGCTTGGCGTCGATCCCACGCCGCCAATCCTCGTCACGCTCCACCCGGGCGATGATGCGGTCCATCATGTTGACCGCTTCCCTCGGGTATTGTCCGGCGGCGGATTCCGCCGACAGCATCACGGCATCCGCGCCGTCGAACACGGCTGTCGCAACATCGGAGGCTTCGGCGCGGGTAGGGGCAGGCGCTGTGATCATGCTCTCAAGCATCTGCGTGGCCACCACCACGGGCATGCCACGCAACTGGGCGGCGCGGATGATGCGCTTCTGGGCGATCGGTACGTCCTCGGGCGGGAGTTCGACGCCGAGATCGCCGCGCGCGACCATCACCGCGTCCGCGAGGTCGAGGATTTCGTCGAGATTATCCAATGCCTGGGGTTTTTCGAGCTTGACCATGACCAGCGCGCGGCCATCGGCCAGAGCCTTGGTCTGGGCCACATCGGCGCCGCGTTGGACAAAGGAAAGCCCGATATAATCAATGCCCAGAGGCAGTACGAAATTCAAATCAGCGATGTCTTTTTTGGTCAGTGCCGGGATCGGTAGCACCACATCGGGGATGTTCACGCCCTTGCGGTCGGACAGCACGCCGCCATTCATGATCTCGGTGAGCAGATGGTCATCGCGCTTGCGCAGCACCCGCAGGCGCAATTTGCCGTCATCGAGGAGCAAAGTGGCACCGATCTCGGCGGCGGCGAGGATTTCAGGGTGGGGCAGGCAGACGCGCCGCGTATCCCCCGGGGCGGGGTTCATATCGAGGATAAAATTCTGCCCGGCCTGGAGCTGCACGCGCCCGGACTGGAACTGCCCGACGCGCAGCTTCGGCCCCTGGACGTCGGCCAGGATACCGATGGGGCGGGCGAATTTTTTCTCGATGGCGCGGATCATCTCGATGCGCAGGGCGTGGTCGGCGTGGCTGCCATGGGAGAAGTTCAGGCGGAACACATCGGCCCCGGCCTGGAATAACTGCGCCATCATCTCAGGTGTCGAGCTGGCCGGGCCGAGGGTTGCGATGATTTTGGTGCGGCGGTTGCGGCGCAGGCGTTCGGTCATGGACCCCTCATGCAATCAGAATGGCGCGAATGTCGTTGACGTTGGTTAGCGTCGGGCCGGTGAACACAAGGTCACCGAGGGCCTGGAAAAAACGATAGCTGTCATGTGCGGCAAGGTAAGCGGCGGGGTCCAGCCCCAGCGCGTACGCGCGGGCCAGAGTGTCGGGCGTGATGATGGCGCCGGCGGCGTCCTCGGTGCCGTCGATGCCGTCGGAATCCCCGGCCAGCGCGTGGATATGGGGCGCGCCCCCGAGGGCGATCGCGAGGCTGAGCAGGAATTCGGTGTTGCGCCCGCCGCGCCCAGGGCGGTTCTGGCCGATGGTGACCGTGGTTTCCCCGCCTGAGAGCAGCAAAGCCGGGCCGGTCAAGGCAAGGGCCTGGGCGGCCATCGCGCGGCCCAGGGTGGCGGCCTCACCTTCCAGTGCGTCACCCAGAATGGTCACGGGCGCTGGCGAGGCGGCGGCGGCGGCGGTGAGCGACATCATCGGCGTGGCGATCAGCCGGTAATCCGCGCCGGGAAGAAAACTGGCACCCGAACCGATGGTGGCGGGGTCGTCGCCCGGCACGTCGGATATCGCGAGCGTGACCAGCCGGGCCGGGGCGCAGGCGGCGGCGAGCTTGCCACCCTTGATGGCCGAGAGCTGGCGGCGGATGCGGTTCATGGTGGAGATCGGCGCGCCGGAGGCGAGCAACGCCCGGTTGACCAGAATTTTATCCTCAAGCGTCAGCCCCGGCGCGGGCAAAGCGAGCAGCGCGGAGGCGCCGCCCGAGATCAGCGCGATCACTTGGTCTTGCGGGGAAAGGCCAGTGACAGAAGCCAAAATGGCCCGGGCGGCATGCTCGCTCGCCGCGTCGGGCACCGGGTGGGCGGCGGAGAGGACGCGGATTTTGCGCGTCGGCACTTCGTGCCCGTAACGGGTGACCACCAGACCGGTATAATCAGCATCGCCCCATTCATCCTCAAGGGCGGCGGCCATGGCGGCGGCGGCTTTGCCCGCGCCGATGACGATGTTGCGGCCCGGCGGCGGGACTGGAGCGGGCAAATGCGCGGCCAGGCAATGATGCGGGTTGGCGGCGGCGATGGCGGCGTGGAATATCGCCAGCAGGGTTTTTGCGTTATGATCCTCCATATAGGTTTCTATGGCAGGAGCGGTGGTATGAGCAAACCCGAGATTGATGAGGCGACCAACGAGAAGCTTGAAGCCCAGGCGTTCCGCGCTTTGGTGGCGCATTTGCGCGCCCGCCCGGATGTGCAGAATATCGATCTGATGAACCTCGCCGGGTTCTGCCGGAATTGCCTGTCGCGCTGGTACCGTGAGGCTGCGGAAAGCATCGGGTTGTCACTCGCCGATGCCGAGGCGCGCGAGATCATTTATGGCATGCCGTATAAAACGTGGCAGGCCGAGACCCAGCGCCCGGCCAGTGATGCGAGCCAGGCCGCGTTCGCCGCCAAGCCGGATCACTGACAGGTCACTGGCAGGCCATTGACGGCGGCTGGGCGAAACCTTTATCCCCGCGCATTCCGGGTGGCGGCACCCTTTGAACAGATTGATTGAGGCAGACATGGCGCTTGATGCCACCACCGAGGACAAACCGACCAACGTCGCGGGCGACCGGCTGCGTAGCCTCGTGGACCGGATCGAACGGCTGGAGGAGGAACGCAAGGCGCTGGGCTCGGACATTAAAGATATCTACGCCGAGGCGAAATCAGCCGGGTTCGATGTGAAAGTGCTGCGCCAGTTGATCCGTATCCGCAAACAGGAACCAGCCGAGATCGAGGAGCAGGAGACACTGCTCGATGTCTATCGCCGCGCGATCGGGATGTGAGACAGAGGCTCAGCCAGGGCGCAGGCGCGCGCCAGGCGCAGTATCAACAAGCTGAACAGGCCGAGCAGTAAGGCGCCTGAGGCGTTGCCGAGGATGTGTTGGCCATGGTCTGGGCCGAGCCAGGTGAGCAGCCAGAGGCCAGCGAAATAAGGCGCGATCCAGGCCGCACCCCGCCAGTGCAAATGGCCAAGGCCGCGATGGATGATACGTTGCCAGACCGTATAGCCGAGGAAGGCGAAAGCGAGGCCGCCGAACAGATGGTCGGCGACATCCGCCCCGGCCCAGAACACCACCAGATTGGCGATGATGAAGGCGCAAGGGGAGATGACACCGGCATATTTCAGACGGAACGGGCGGGGGTGTGAGGCCACAGGCATCGTATCGCGCAAACACACCAGCACCACCGGGCCGATGCCATAGGCCAGCACGCCGATGGAGGAGAGATAGGTGACGAGCAGCCGCCAGGAAGGCAGTGGGGCGAGGAATAATAGCCCGACCAAAAAACTGAGCCCGAGCGCGCGCACAGGCACCCCGGCGGGCGATAGGCGGGCGAGGGTGCTGGGGGCAAGCCCCTCATCGGCGGTGGCGAAGACCACGCGCGCGGCGGTGGTGGCATAGATGATACCTGTGCCGCCCGGTGAAATGGCGGCATCGGCATACAGGGTGGCGGCCAGCCAGGACAGGCCGAGCCCGGCGGCAAGACCGGCGAAGGGGCCGGAAATGCCCGTGAAGTGCAGTTGCGCCCAGCCGGAGGCGAGGTCCGCCGGGCTGAGCGCGCCGATGAAGGCGGCTTGCAGACCAAGATACAGCACCAGGCACAGCAGCACCGAGCCCAAAATGGCAAAGGGCAGTTGGCGCGCAGGGTTGGCGGATTCGCCCGCAAGCTCGATCGCCTGGCGGAAGCCGAGAAATGTAAAGATGATCCCCGAGCCCGAGACCGCGCCGAGAACACCGCCCGCCCCCGCCGGGGCGAAGCCGAACTGTGTGAAATTCGCGGCGCGGAAATGCGTGGCCATGAGGGCGATGATGGTGAGCGCCGGGACGATGAGTTTCCACCAGGTGATGATGTTGTTGAGCCTGAGCACGAGGCGGATGGCGAGCAGGTTGATGACGATGAACGCCGCCATAAGCACCATCGCCGCGGCAAGGCCGGTAAGCGTGAGCAGGCCGGAGCCGTGGTGGAGCAGGCCAGGGTGGATGTTATCGGCATAGGAGACCACGGCCACGGCCTCGACGGGGGCGACGGAGACATAAGCGAGGAAATTGACCCAGCTGAAAATCTGCGCGGCGAGCATGCCAAAGCATAGTTTGGGGAAAAATATCACCGCACCAGGGCGCGGGAACATGGTGGAAAGTTCCGCGAAA
>JAQNCU010000215.1 GCA_029077775.1 Acidocella sp.
CTACCCCCTGCCTGAGGCGCAATTAGACCGTTTCCTGCTGGACATCCATATCGATTACCCGACCGCCGCCGATGAACGCGCGATGCTCATCGCCACCACCGGCACCACCACCCCCCACCCAGAACCCGTCATCACCCGCGACCAACTCACCGACATCCAATATCTCGTTCGCGCCATGCCGGTCAGCGCCTCGGTGGTCGACGGCATTCTCGCTTTGGTCCGCGGTGCCCGGCCGGAAACCCCGAGCCTGCCAAACCTGCCAACACTCCTGGCCTGGGGTCCGGGCCCACGCGCCGCCCAATCGCTCATGCTCGCCGTCCGCGCACGCGCACTGCTCGATGGCCGTCTTGCCCCTAGCGTTGATGACGTCGCCGCCCTTACCGCCCCCGCCTTGCGCCACCGCATGGCGCTCTCCTTCACCGCCCGCGCCGCGGGCCACACGCTGGATGGCCTGCTCCACCAGCTCACCGGCATTCTTTGATCCACCCCGCCACCCAGGCGGCTGAAACACTTGCCGCGGGCTTGCCAGATCTCGTCCTGGCCGCCGAACGCCTTGCTTTCGCCGTCAGCCCCGGCCATCACCAGCGTCGCCGCGCAGGTCCCGGCACCAGCTTCTGGCAGTTTCGGGAATGGCAACATGGCGACGATTCCCGCGCCATAGATTGGCGGCGCAGCGCCCAGGGTGACAGGCTTTTCCTGCGCCAGCGTGAAGCCGAGGCCCAGGCAGGCTTCGCTTTGGTGCTGGAGGACACACCAACCCTTGATTATTCCAGCCACCCCGCCCACCCCACAAAGCGCGACCGCGCCGGGCTGCTGCTCCTCGCTTTGGCCGCCTTGCTACTCCGTGCGGGGGAGCGTGTAGCGCTTGCCGGGCGCACACCTCCTCTGGCAGGCCGCAACAGCCTCGTCTTGCTCGCCGCCACCCTCGGATCACCGCAAAACACCGCCACCGACCCCCAGGCCCGGCATATTCGCTTCGGCGATTATCTTACCCCCGTCCCCGCCTTCACGGCACCGCAGGGCGGCGCGATCCTGCACATACTAGACCCCGCCGAATGCGACTTTCCCTTCACAGGCCGCGTCATCTTCACGGGCCTGTCGGGTGAGGCGCCGTTCGAGACCACCGATGCCGCCGCGCTCGCTGTTTCCTACCGTGCCCGCATCGCCGCCCAACGCCAGGCCGTCATCAACGCCGCCCGTAGCGCGGGACAAACCGCCCTGTTTCACCGCACCGATCACGCGCCCGCTTTGGCGCTGTCCGCACTCTACCAATCCTTGCGCGCGGAATGATCTTCACCGCCCCACTCGCTTTGGCCGCCCTGCTGGTCCTCATCCCGCTTTATTTTATCCTGCGCCTCACACCCCCGGCACCACGACGGCAAATCTTCCCACCACTCGCTTTGCTGCAAAATCTCAGCCCCGCATCACCCGCCGCGCATCGTCTGCCGCTCTGGCTGCTGCTCCTGCGCCTTGCCGCCACCGCCATCCTTGTGGTCGGCTTCGCGGGCCCCATCCTGCACCCGCCACCCGCACTGCCCGGTCGCGGGCCCATCCTGCTGGTCATCGATAATGGCTGGGAAGCCGCCGCCGACTGGCCAGACCGCATGGCCGCCGCGCAAAGCCTCGTCACCGCCGCCGCCATTCAGCATCGCCGCATCGCCATCCTCGCCACCGCCAATACCAGCCCCGACAATCCGCCATTCATCATCGGCCCCGCCAGCGCCGCCATCGCCGCCCACACCCTCCTGGCGCTGCAACCTGAGCCCTGGCCGACCAACCCGCGCGGGGCCTTGGCGGCACTCGCCAACGCCTATGAGGCTACCCGTATCTACATCGCTGACCCCCTCCAGAACGGCCGGGAAACGCCCGCCTTTCTCGCCGCACTCCACCCCACGCGCATCCTGAGTCCCGCCACCGCGCCACCACGCCTCGCGCCTGTCGCCGTCACCGCCTCCGGTGGCCTCGCGCTGCGAACCCTGTCAAACCAGGCTGGTGCTGGCTGGCGCGCCAGTGCTGCCAACGGTGCCACCCTGGCGCGCGGCACCTTTGATAAATCCGGCAAGGCCACCCTCGCTTTGCCACCGCAACTCATGCGCCAGATCACCCGCATCACGCTTGATGGCCCACCCAGCGCGGGCGGCATCATTCTGTTGGATCACACCAACCTGCCCCATCTACTCGGGCTGGACAGCGCCGCCAGCGCCGCCGACACCCCCTTCCTCGGCGCGCTTTATTTTCTCCGCCGCGCGCTTCCCCTGGGCACCACGATCATCTCCGGCACGCTCGACTCACTCATCGCCCAATCCCCGGACCTTATCTGCCTCGCCGACACCCCGCTCACCCCGCCGGAGCTCACCGCCGCGCGCGGCTACATCGCGTCAGGCGGCATCATCTTACGCTTCGCGGGTCCGCTCACCGCCGACCAACCCGACGCCCTCAACGCCGATCCCCTGGTTCGCGGGGACCGTCATCTCGGCGGCTCCTTAACCTGGGCGAGCCCGGCAAGCCTCGCCCCGTTTCCGCCATCCTCACCCTTCGCCGGGCTCCCCGCCGACCCCAACATCACCATAACCCGGCAAATCCTGGCCGACCCCACCAGGCTCGACCCCGCCACCATCTGGGCAACCCTGTCAGACGGCACACCGCTCATCCTCGGGTCACGGCAAGGTCAGGGGCTTGTCATCAACATCCTCACCGCGGCCAACACATCCTGGTCGTCCCTTCCCCTGTCGGGGCTGTTCCCGCAGTTGCTCGTCCGCATCCTGGGGCTCAGCCACGGCATCCCGTCCAGCCTGCCCACAACCCTGCCACTGCAAAACATGTTGACCGCTTTCGGTACGCTGACGGCCCCCAGCCAACCCGCACAGCTCAACACAAGCAAACTTGCCGATACACTCATCTCGCCCGCCCAGCCCCCGGGCATTTATGGCACACAAGGCGACGAGATCGCCCTCAACCTCGTCGGTCACATCCCGCCGCCCCACGCCGCCACCTATCTGAACGCCACGTCGCTCATCGGCGGGCCGCCACCAAACCAGTTCGGCACCACTTTGATCGCCATCGCCCTCAGCCTCCTGGCGCTGGACCTCGCCTTGTCGCTCCGGTTGCGCGGCATCCGCCTGCTTCGCCAGCCAGCAGGCCTGCTGCTGATGGTGGCCCTCAGCCTGCCCCTCATTGCCCGGGCCCAGCCACAGCCATCCGCCTTGCATCCCACCCTCGGCTACATCGCCACCGGTGATCCCACCACCGACCGTATCGCCGCCGACGGCATGGCCTACCTATCCGCCACCATCGCCAGCCACACCTCCATTACGCTTGGCCCACCCATCGCCCTCAACCCCGCCACCGACGATCTCGCCTTCTACCCCCTGATCTACTGGCTGCTCCCACCAGACCTCGCGCCATTGCCCGCCGCCGCCTGCACCGCACTCAACCAATACATGCAAAATGGCGGCCTGCTGGTGATCGACCAGCAAGGCGGCGGCCCAGATGCCCCAGGCTCCGGCGCCGGCCTCCTGCCGGGCGCGGCGCTCGCCTTGCAGAACGCAACCGCCTGCCTCGCCATCCCGCCCCTGGAACCCTTGGCGCCGACCAACGTCCTCGCCCATTGCTTCTACATCGTCCCCGGCTTTCCCGGCCGCTTCACCGGCGCGCCCATCCTCATCGCCATCACCCCGGCGCGCGATGCCGATCATGTCACACCGATCATCCTGTCCCAGAATGACTGGGCCGGGGCCTGGGCGCGCGATGCCGATGGCATCCCCGAGCAAACCCCCCTGCCCGGTGGCGATGCGCAGCGCGTCATCGCCGACCGCTTCGGCATCAATCTCGTGGTTTATGCGCTGACCGGCAGTTACAAGGCCGACCAGGTCTTCGCCCCCGGCGTATTGGACAGACTGGGTCAATGACCGCCATACACTTTGCCCCCGCCATCGCCTGGCCCTGGCTCGCGGCACTTGCAGGGTTCTGCGCACTCGTCACAATCCCGGCGCTGATCGCCCGCAGCCGCGGCGCGCTGCTCCGGCTTTTGGGCTTCACCATCCTCATCGCCGCACTCGCCGCCCCGCAATGGCAGCGCGATACCACCACCAAACTGCCCGATATCGCCCTGGTGCTGGTCGATCACTCCCAATCCATGCAAATCGGCAACCGCGAAACCCTGGCCGCCCGCGCTTTGGCTGCCTTACGCGCCAGCGCGGGCACCACCCGGCTCATCACCGCCGACATCCCGCCCCAGGAGTCCGGCGGCACCGCCATTACCCCCACGCTCAATGCCGCCCTCACCGGCATCCAGCCGGATCAGCTCGCCGCCACCATCGTCATCACCGACGGCCAGATCGCGGACACGGGCAGCCTGCCCGCAAATGCCAATGTCACAGTCCTGCTCACCGCTCCCGCCGCCCAGACCGACCGTGAACTTCGCCTGATCAACGCCCCCGCCTATGGCATCGTCGGCCAGCCCCAAACCCTCAGCCTCATGATCCTCGATCACGGCGCGAATGATGCAGGCAGCACGGCCCGCCTTCGCATCACCGAGGACGGCACGCCAATCGCCACGCAACCCGCCATCATCGGCCAGACCACGACGATCTCCCTGCCCGTCCCCCATGCGGGCCCCTGCCTCATCACAGCATCGGTTGATAGACTCCCGGGCGAGGTCAGCCAGCTTAACAACCAGGCCAGCTTCACCCTCATCGGCATCCGCCGCCGCCTGAACATCCTGCTGGTCTCCGGCGCGCCCGACATGGGGGAGCGCGCATGGCGGCGGCTGTTAAAATCAGACCCGGCGGTGCGGCTTATCCATTTCACCATCCTGCGCACACCCGGCGAGTCGCTCGACGCTGCCCCCCAGGATGTCGCCCTCGTGCCTTTCCCGACACAGCAATTATTCCAAACCGACATCGATAAATTCGACCTCATCATCCTCGACGGCTTCAGCAGCACCGGGCTCCTGCCCGCCGCATACCTCGCGAACATCGCCGCCTACGTCACCAAAGGCGGCGCGTTGCTGGCTGAATTCGGCCCGGAATTTTCCGGGCCCGACAGCCTCGCGAACACAGCACTCAGCACCATCCTGCCCGCAACCCCAGATGCCAGAGGCACCATCATTGGCCCATTTACCCCCACCATCACGGCGCTTGGCAGCCGCCACCCCATCACCGCACCCTTCGCGAACACACCCCTTCCACCCTGGGACCAGATGCAGGCCGCCGACCAAAATACTGGCAACACGCTGATGACCGGCCCGGACGGCCTGCCGCTGCTCATCACCGCCACAGCCGGAAAGGGCCGGGTGGCGATGCTGTTATCCGACCAATTCTGGCTCTGGACCAAAGGCGGCGCCCATGCCGGGCCCGCGTTGCCCTTGCTGCGGCGGCTGGTCCATTGGCTGCTGCGTGAACCAGCGTTGGCGGCTGAGTCGCTCCACGTCGATATCTCGGGCGGCACAATGCACATCGCGCGTCAGACGCTCTCAGCCACCAACCCCGGCACTGCCGTCATCACGGCTCCTGATGGCACCACCACCACGGCCACGCTC
>JAQNCU010000216.1 GCA_029077775.1 Acidocella sp.
CGGATTTAGACAACGCCCAGGCCTCGACCGACCCGCAGACCGGGCAATGGGACGTGAACATTACGTTCAACGCCATCGGCGCGCGGGCCTTCGGGGATGTAACATCCGCCAATGTCGGCAAGCGGTTCGCCATCGTGCTGGACGGCAAGATCATCGAGGCACCGGTGATCCAGAGCGCCATTACCGGCGGCTCAGGCGTGATTACGGGGAATTTCACGCCGCAGAGTGCCACTGATCTGGCGCTGTTGCTGCGCGCGGGCGCGTTGCCGGCACCGCTGAACATTGTCGAGGAACAGAGCGTGGGGCCGGAGCTTGGGGCCGATGCGATCCGCGCGGGGGCATTGTCGCTGGCTGCCGGGTTTGTGCTGGTGCTGGTGTTTATGGCGCTGTTTTATGGTTTGTTCGGCTGGTTCGCGAACATCGCGCTGTTGATGAACCTTATGATCATGTTGGCGATCCTCTCGGTGATGGGGGCGACGCTGACGCTGCCGGGGATGGCGGGGATTTTGCTCACGCTTGGCATGTCGGTCGATGCCAATATTCTGATCAATGAGCGGGTGCGCGAGGAGCAGCGCGCCGGGCGCAAACCCCTGGCGGCGCTGGAGGCCGGGTATAAGCGGGCCTATGGCACCATTATCGACAGCAACGTGACGACATTATTGGCGCATGTGACCTTGTTCATTTTCGGCTCGCCGCCCGTGCGTGGCTTTGCGGTGACCATTTGCGTGGGGATTATCAGCACCTTGTTCACGGCGACCGTGCTGGTGCGGCTGATCACGTCGCGCTGGTATACCGCACGCCGCCCGGCCACGTTGCCTGTTTGAGAGACCTATCCATGTTCGTGAAACCGCTATTCCGCTTTGTCCCCGACGGGACGAAAATTCGCTTTATGAAGGGAAGGTTCGCCGGGCTCATCGTCTCGGCGGTGCTGTCCAGCGCCTCGGTGGTTTTGTTCTTCACCCCGGGGTTGAATCTGGGGCTGGATTTCAGGGGCGGCGTGGTGTTGCAGGTTGAAACGCAACAGCCCGCGAATTTTGTGGCGCTGCGGGCGGCACTGGCAAAGGCCGGGCTGGCTGACGCGGCGTTGCAGAGCTTCGGCCATGGCGGCACAGGCGTGCTGATCAGCCTGGAGAGCCAGGCCAATGCGAATGCCACGCAGGCGGTGATCTCGGATGCTGAAACCGCACTGGGCCAGGCGGCACCTGGGGCGAAGATTTTGTCCACACAGGCGATCGGGGCTTCGGTGTCGGCGCAATTATTCGCCCAAGGGCTGGAGGCGCTGGGGTTCAGTTTCGTGATGATTTTGGCCTATATCTGGTTCCGGTTTGAGTGGCAGTTCGCGGTGGGGGCGGTGTCCACGTTGATTTTGGACACGACCAAGACCATCGGCTTTATGGTGATTACGCGCATTCCATTCGATCTGGTGACGATCGCCGCGATCCTCACGATTATTGGCTAGTCCACCAATGACAAGGTGGTGGTGTATGACCGGGTACGGGAGAATTTGCGCAAATACAAAACGATGACGTTGCGTGACCTGATCGATCTGTCGATCAACGAGACGTTGAACCGCACGCTTGGCACGTCCGGCACGGTGTTTCTGGCGGCATTGCCGCTGGCCTTGTTCGGCGGTTCCGCGCTTTCAGGGTTCGCGTGGATCATGCTGTTCGGGATTGTGGTCGGCACATCATCCTCGATTTTCATCGCTGCCCCGATCTTGTTGTTTTTAGGGGAAAAGAGGTTGCGTCGCGGAAGTACCGCGCCAAAAAAGTAAGCGGAAGTACCGCGCCAAAAAATGAGCGGAAGTACCGCGCCAAAAAAGTAAGCGGCGGCACCGTACAGTGGATGTGACCGCCGAATCGGTTTTTGATGGCCAATGGGCCTGCTGATTCAATCATAAAATTAATTTTTTCGTCACGACCGTCGCTATCTTGCGATCTATACATTTAATGGTACAAAATTAATTCTGAATGTTGGAAATTTAGACGATGTCTACGGTCCTTAATGACAACGCCCTGATGGCGGCGATACGGGTGAGCTATCAGCCGGTAGTCAGGCTGACGGATCTGGGCACAGATTATGTGGAGGTGCTGGCGCGGGCGGCGGATGAGGATGGCCTGCTGCACGGGCCTAAGCGTATTGTCGACGCGATGACCTTCGGCGCGCGCTCGATGCGGTTGACCGGGCACATCATGCGGGCGGCGTTGCGCGAATATGTGGATATGGGCTTTGGCGCGCGCGCACTGGCATTCGCGTTCAATCTGCCGCTCGATGCGATGATGGAGCCAGGGTTGGTGGGGCGGGTCGATGCGATCCGCGCGAAGCTGGGGTTGCCCGCGCGCATGATCCGTTTTGAGCTGACCGAGCGCCACACTGTGCACGACCTGCGGGCCGCCGAAGCGGTGATCGCGGCGCTACATGAGGCGGGGTATGGGTTGGCGCTGGATGACGTGACACCCGACATGCCGCATTTGACGGCGCTGATGGCAATGCGGGTAAACGCGATCAAGCTGGACCGCAGTGTTGTGACAGATCACCAGCAAGCCGGGTTTATCCGCGACATTGTGGCGAGCACCCGCATGAATGGGCAGGCCGTCATCGCCGAGGGGATCGAGACCGAGGCGTTGCTGGCGGCGATGCGCGGCCTCGGTGTTTCCCACGGGCAGGGGTTTTTATTTTCCCGCGCGCTGCCCGCTGAGGACTTACATGCGTATTTGACTATGGAGAGCCATTTACGCCGCCAGGCCGAAGCGACGCAAAGCATCGCTGCGCATCACGCTGACCTGACCGCCGCTCTCGCTCTGGACCTCGCCAGGGGGGGCGGTGACTTCAACACTGCCGGGCGGCAGAATGGTGGCGGGCTCTAATTCACGGACGATGCCCTCGGCCTCAAGCTTGTGCAGATGCGCCAGCACGTTGCGCTGGGCGGCGACTTTTAAATACGGGTCGGTTTTGTCGTAGAGTTTCGCGGCGAGGGCGACCACGCTCCAATCCTGGGTTTTTAGCTGGTCGAGGATGGTGCGCTCGCGGTGCTGGCGGTGCGATAAAAGCTGGCGGACCATGGCCCGCGGGTCTGGCAACACGGGCCCATGCCCGCCGAGATAGAGGTCGTCATCGCGCGTCAGCAGCAATTCCAGCGATCGGTAATAGGCCTGCATATTGCCATCGGGCGGGCTGACGATGGAGGATGACCAGGACATGACATGGTCACCGCTGAACAGGATTTTGCGGCCATCGGCGGCGAGGTACTGGAAGCAGAGATGATCAGCCGCATGGCCCGGCGTAAAAATGGCGGTGAAGCCCGCGACCTCATCGCCGTCGGCGAGTTTGATCTCCGGCGTGAAGCCGGCTTTGGCGCTGTGCTGATAGGCGTGAACAGGCAGGCCCGTGGCGGACTGGAGAGCGGCGAGCCCGCCCCAATGGTCACCATGCGTGTGCGTGAGCAGGATGCGGCGCAGGGGCTTCTCACCCAGGGCGGCGCGTATGTCCTGCGTGTGCTGGGGGTCCGGCGGGCCGGGGTCCAGCAACGTGACGCCGCTCGCGTCCTCGATGATGTAGGTGTTGGTGCCTAGATAGGTCATCACGCTGGGGTTGCGGGCGACGATGCGGCTGATGCCAGGCAAGACGGGTTGGGCGACGCCGCGTGGCGGCTCGGATTCGGTAAAAAAGGCCATGAGCCATCATGCGTTGCCGTGGGGGCGGATGTAAACGCCCCTGGCGGGAATGCCGGGGATCAGCCTACCGTGTAAAGCAAGCCGAGAATGGCGAAGACGCCGAGCACGCAAATGGCCCCCAGAAGGGCGGCAAGCAAGCCAGGCCGGGGTGGCGGCGAGGTTTTACGGTGTGCCGGCAAGCTGCTGCGGGACTCCCCGGATATTGATCCGAATTCTTTTATATTCATTTGTTTATATCCCGATATGTCGAAATTTGTCCGCATCATCATGGCGGTTTTCCCGGTTCTTGTTTCCACGTTGAAGCATGCGCCGGAATGCGCGGAAAAGGCAATATAATCCTGTGTAACCGGGGCCGGACGCGGCCGGGCCCGCGCGAGGATTGCGCGCGCGGCGGCCCGGACTGTATGCTTTGGCATGGCTAATGACCCGGATGCAGGACTGCGCGCATCGCTCGCCCGGCATAAATTATTTGCTTCGGCGCTGTTGGTGCTGATGGCGCTGCTCACCGTGGCCGGGTATCTGATGCCGCCTGGATTATGGGCGGGGCTGATACGTGATGCAGCCCGCGCCGGGTTTATCGGTGGGGTGGCGGATTGGTTTGCGGTGACGGCTTTGTTCCGCCACCCGCTGGGGCTGCCGATCCCGCATACCGCGATTTTGCCCGCGCAGAAGGAAAGGCTGGGCCAGGCGCTTGGGCGGTTTGTCGCGTCGCATGTGTTCACCCCGGCGGATGTCAGCCGGTTTTTGGGTACGCTCGATTCGCCGGGGATTCTCGCGCGATTTCTAAATGACCAGACAGCTACACGGCCCGCCGCCGAGGCGCTGGCGGGGATGCTGCCAAAGCTGCTGGCGAGCCTGGAGGATGGGCGGGCGCGCAAGCTGATGGCCCGGTTGCTGCCACGGGTGATCGGCGGGCAGGCCGCCGGGGTGATCGTGGCGCGCGCTTTGGGCGGGTTGGTGGAAGGCGGGCGACACCAGGAAGTGTTTTCATTTATTTTGAACCAGTTGAAAGAGAGTTTGCAGGCCCGCGAGGAGGTGTTGCGTGACGCGATCCGTGAGCGCGTGCGCGAACAAGGTGGCCGCCTTGTGGGGTGGGCGATCGGCGCCTCGGTGGCCAAACGGGTGCTGACGGCGGTGAACGCCGAGCTGGAGCGCGTGAGCCCCGACAGCTCCGAGATGCGCGATGCCTTCGATGAATGGGTGCGCCGGGAGATTAATCGGCTGGAGAGCGACCCGGCGCGGGCCGCTGAGCTGGGGCGGGCCATGCAGGGTGTGCTGGCGCATGACACCGTGAAAGCCTGGGCCTGGGATGTATGGGCACGGTTGCGCCGGGCGCTGGAAGCGGATGCCGTGCGGCCGCATGGGCGGTCTGTTGCCGTTATCGAGGGCGCGCTGGCGACGCTGGGACAAAGTTTGACGCAGGATAAGGCCGCGCAGGACCGGGTGAATGCGGCGGTGCAGACCATGGTTTTGAAATTATTACCCACCGCGCAGGCTGAGATGGCGGGGTTTATCGGTCGCGTGGTGGGGGCCTGGGATGCCGGCATGATCACCGACAAGCTGGAATTGCGGGTGGGACGGGACCTGCAATATATCCGGGTGAACGGCACGCTGGTGGGGTTTTTGCTGGGTGGGGCGATCAATTTACTGGCCTTGGCCGCCGCGCATGGGAAATGGTAGCGGCGATGTACCTGCATGTGCATAACGAGCCGGATGGGATGGACGTGCCGATCGGCCCCGCGGATTTGGCGGCCTGCGGGATCACCGGGCACGAGGTGAGTTATGGCCGGAATGTTGAGGATTT
>JAQNCU010000217.1 GCA_029077775.1 Acidocella sp.
AGACCGGCGAGTGATAAAGCCAGACCTGGGCGGGGCCATCGATGCGGAGCAGCGCCGGATGGCCGAATTGAGCTGATAAATTGGCCGGGGTGTCACCAACCAGATTTTGCGGATCGCTCATCATACCGATTGCAGGGGTCGCCGCGCCTTCAGGCGATGCCGCAGTACAACCTGCAAGAGCAATGGCCAGAGACGCTGCCGCCACAAATGGTATCATCGAGGGCCGCGCCATAAAACTCCCTGAAACTTGATCGCCATCCCGGTATATCAAATGCTTAAATGTTTAACAGAGCGTTTTTATCGGTTACTTTAATTTGGTTGTTTTATTTTATTTGTCATATTTCAACATCTTTTGCGCCATATTACGGCCTCTCTTGGGCACCATATTTTGATCATTGACTGGCGGACCACCGCTGTTTCAGTCGCCGCGTTATTTGAATGGAGTTTTATAATGCCAGACAAAGCCCTGACCACCGAAGCCGACCTTCGCGTCGCCGTAATCGACCGTTTGATCGCGGCATCGTTACGTGACGGAAAACCGGCCCGCGAAGCCAATTTGGCGCAATGGCGTGCGATCGGGCACATACCTGCGCTGAGTGGTAAACCAGACGCCAAGCTGGGCTGAAAACATCAACCCGTAAGGTCCGGCGGCTTGCTCAACTCTGCGGGAACACCGTAACCGGCGTTGCCCGGTAGTATTGCGGGAACATGGTCTGGAGATTTTGCACCTTCGGGATGTCATTTATGGCGATATACGGATAGTCAGGGTGCCGGACCAGGAAATCCTGGTGGTAGCTTTCCGCCGGATAGAATGGCCGGGCCACATCCACCCGCACCACAATCGGCGCTGAAAACACCTTTGCCTTATCCAGTTGCGCGATATAGCCCGCCGCGATGGCCCGTTGCGCGGGTGTCGCCACCCAGATCTCTGAGCGATATTGCGTCCCGGTATCAGGCCCCTGGTAATTCAGCTCCGTAGGGTCGGCGGCGACCGAGAAATAAATCTGCAACAGCTTGGCATACGAGATGATTTGCGGGTTGAAGGTAATCTGCACGGATTCCGCATGGCCGGTCGTCCCGGTGCTCACGACCTCATATTGCGCGGTGTCCGCGGCCCCGCCGGTATAGCCAGCCACCACGCGGGTGACCCCCTTCACATGCTCATAAACACCCTGCATGCCCCAAAAACACCCGCCGGAGAGCGTCGCCGTCTCACTGGTCGCGGTTACCGCGACGGGTGTGCTGGTCGCGGTAACCGCGACGGGTGCCTGATAGGCGGGCACGGCCACCGCCGGGTCAGCGCTGGCGGGCCACACCCAAGCGACGGCCAGCCCCGTGATCACGAGCGCGGCTGCCCCCGTTATAAAAAGCCGGTTTACCCTTGGAGTGGCCACGGTGATTGTCTTTCATTTGAGGTTGAATACCACTAGACCATATAACGCATGCGGCGGATCTGTGCAGTCACCTCCGCGCGATGAAACCCTGAGGAGATCCGGCATGAGCATCACCGCCCAGAGTGTTTTCCCCGTCACGCATACCGAGGAAGAGTGGCGCGCCATGCTCACCCGGGAGCAATATGATGTGCTGCGCGGCCACGGCACGGAGCGCCCGGGGAGCTGCGCGCTGAATTACGAGACACGCCAGGGACGATTTGCCTGCGCGGGCTGCGGTCAGGGGCTTTTTGTCTCCGGCACCAAGTTCGACAGCCGCACCGGCTGGCCGAGCTTCAACGACCCGCTCCCCGGCAGCATCAGCACGTCAGTTGACCGGGCGCATGGCATGATCAGGATAGAGGCACATTGCAGCCAGTGCGGTGGCCATCTGGGTCATGTGTTTGAAGACGGGCCGCCACCCACAGGCCTGCGTTATTGCATGAATGGGGTTGCAATGAATTTTATCCCGAACGAATAACCCGCCCGGTATATGCCGGGCGGGCGTTGAAGGCTTCGGGTTGGGGTTTGGGTTTCGCCGGAGACCTCGCTCCGGCGATGTTTTTTTATTGGATACGATCAACCGATCCCGACAACACCGCTGCTGAAGGTTGTGGTTGTCAGTGACGAGGCGCTCACCCCCTGCAGGATGATCGATGTACCGTCTGACAGCGCGATCTGCGCATTGCCCAGATGGCCAAGCTGTGTGCCGATCGCGGTGACACTGGCATCGCTGGCCGCCTGACCCGTTGCATCGGTCAAGAAGATGATGCTGTTGGACGGGTTGAAGTCCGTAATGGTCATCGTGCTGCCACCAGTGGTGGCGGTGCCCACGATGTCGTAAATATTGAACGCGCTGCTAGCCTGAGAGCCCGTAAGGGTTTCACCCAGCGTGTTGCCGATCAGGAATGACTGGGTGCCCGCACCAGCGGTAGAAGCCACACCGCTGGCCGTAACGTCACCCACGCCAACATCAAGCAAGCCGATATTAAACGCATTTTTGCCGGATGTCGCCGTGCCGAGCAAAGTCTCGGTACCCTGGCCGGTATAAAGTTCGTTAATTGCCCCCGTCACGCTCGCCGCCGCGGTGAGTACATCCCCGGTGCCGCCGCCGATGAGCGTGGCAAGACCAGTACCCTCGGTCAACACATTGCTACCCGCCCGGCCGCCGACGAAAATGCCGCCGCCCGCGCCGCCAAAAGCGGTGACTGAGTTCGGCGCAAACACGTTCGCCCCGCCCTTCACGGTGTAAGACCCGGAATAAACCGTCGCGGCCTGGGTTGAGCTGTTGATGAAGTTCACGTTGCCACCGGCATTCTGCGTAAACACCACCGAGGTTTTTGACTGCGCCGTGGCGTTCACCGTGGCTGTGCCCGCGCCAACGAACAAACTTGTCATAGCCGTGCCATCGGCGGTCACGGTGTCCGCACCAACGCCACTTAAATTAATCGTGTCGTTCCCGGCGCTGTAAACAGCGATGTTGGACTGGGCGCCCGCAGAATACACGTTGATGGAATTGGCACCGCCCGCCGCGAGGATAGACCCCTGGCCGTTTGTCACAGAATACGTCACGTTACTATTGGCACCCAAAATCGCCGCCTGCGTGGCCGAAGCCCCGGTCACGGTGACAGCCCCAGGCGCCTGAACGGTCAGCGCCACCGTATTAGGGTCTACCGCGTAACTACCGCTCGCGGCGCCAGCCACCGTGGAACCATCGGCCAGGGTGTTCGAGATCACCTGAACCTGGCTACCGCTGGACCCTGTGACCGTGGAGGTTGTTATCGTGCTGCCGGCCGAAACGATGTTCGTGGAGCCCAGGGCCCCGCCACTAACGCTCGTTGAAAGCGAGTTAATGTAGGACTGCAAGGCGGTGTTGATCGACGACGTAAAATTAGACGGGACCGGAAGAAAACCGGTGCTGGGGTTATACCCGCCGCCAACCGTTAAAGTACCGCTCATAAAACCCCCAAAAATCCAAATCGAAATAATGTGTAATGATTCCATTGCTGCATAGCAACGAAAAAAATGAGTTTTTAACTATGAATTGAAATTGACATCACCGACGGTACAAAACGTGCCGTAAAAATCACTATAATCTTATTTTATATTGATAAAATAACAAAATTGAGAAGAGCCCGGGAGCTGATCGCCCTGCGTCAGGCCAGCCCGACGTTATTTCGGGTCCAATAATACCGAATCCTGTCTCATACCACGTGTCGTTCCTGATGACGATTAGACGCTGGCGTCGTTGGCGCACCCTATTCGCCGGAAACCTCGCGGCGGCGGCGGTCGAGTTCTTCGTTATAACGCCGCAGCGCGAATTGCTCGGTCAACAGCCCAAGCACATGTCTCGTCTGCGCACCGTCCAGCACCGCCAGCGCGTCGGCCTCGGCGGATTCGAACAGATCCAACGCTTCCTTCACCGACATGCCGGGTAGTAAAAAATGCTCGTCATGGTGCAGAATGTCACGCACATTGCGGCCCTGTCCGGTGATGCCCACGGCCTCCGCCGGATAGGCGATCCCCGCATAGCGACCATCCTCGTTCGTCACGATCACCCGTTGCTCGGCGCCCAGCGGCACTTCCAGCCGGAAGGCATCAAGGCTCATGCCCTGTTGGATGGTGAGCGAGACCGTGCGCATCATGCGCCCCACCGTCAGGGCGTTGATCCAGCCGACATCGAGCGCGCTGCGGATTTGCGCGCCGCGCAGATGGAACCGCCAGGTGGTGAATGAATAGCCAAAAAACCGCCGCACGGTGATGGTTGCCACAATCGAGGCCGCCAGCACCGCCATGGTCACGCCGAAATTCTGCGTGCTCTCCAGAGCCAGAAAGGTCATGGTCATCGGCCCGCCAATAATCGACACGGCCAGCGCGCTCATCCCCACCACGGCGTAAAGCCCGTTCGGCATCACCGGCAGAAACGGCACGATGCTGACCAGCCCCGCAAAAAACTTGCCGAACAACGCGCCCAGAAACAAGGATGCGAAAAACAACCCGCCGCGAAAGCCCGAGCCGATGGAAAACGCCGAGGCCAGCGCCTTGATGACAAATAACCCGCCGACGATGAGGAACGGATAGGTGACGTTTATATAAGCATGCAGCGCCGAATGGCCGGAGGACATGACCTCCGGCGAGAGCCAGCCCAACAACCCCACCACCGCGCCGCCCAACATGGGCCGACCCCAGAACGGAATGCCCGAGCGCCGGAACCCGGCCTCGATCAATGTCACCCCGCGCATCACCGCGATCCCGGCAGCGCCGCAGGCCACACCCTCGATCAGGATCATGGCATAGGCGCTATAGGGTACCAATGCTGGCAGCGTGACGTTAAGGGGCGGTGTCCCGCCCGCCAAAATTTCCACCGTCAGGGTGCCGACCAATGAGGCGATGACCACGAAAGGCAGCGTGGTGATGGAATATACGCCTATGATCAGTTCGATTCCGTAAAACGCGCCACAAAGCGGGGCATTGAACGCGCCGCCGATCGCCGCTGCCGTCCCGGCACCCACCAGCACCCGCAGATCACTGCGCCGCAGCCGAAAACTACGCCCCAGGCGGGAGGCAATGCCTGCACCCAACTGCGCGTACCCGGCCTCCATCCCCACCGACGCGCCAACGCCATTTGACAGCGCGGTCTGCCCGGCGACGATCAGACTATCGCTTAACGACACGCGCCCGCCATGCAGCGCGTTGGCCTCCACCGGGTCCACCAAATTGCGCGGCCGCAGCCATGATAACAGCAACATGCTCAGCCCAAGTACGGCGCCACCCACCACAGGCACGCCAAAAGCCTGCATCGGCGCCAAAGAGATGGAACTGGACAGGCCCTGCCCAACCGGCAGATCGAAAAGCCGCTCATGCATGAACGCCGTGATCATGTTGATCACCACCACGCCCAGGCCGCCCAGCACGCCGGTCACCGCCGAGAGCACCGCCAGCCATAACTCATCGGCCCGCACCAGCGCGCGCAGGGTTTGCGGCGCATGCAGCATCCAGTCACCAAAGGGCCGGCGGACCGGACGGGAA
>JAQNCU010000218.1 GCA_029077775.1 Acidocella sp.
AATGATCAGTGTCCATGCTCATCCTCCCTTGTTGCGCCGCGGTCGCGCTCTCACTTGTTGCGCAGCAGCCGCGCCTTATCGCGCTGCCAGTCCCGCGCCGCGATGGCGTGCCGTTTGTCGTGTTTCTGCCGCCCTTCGGCAATACCGAGGGTGACTTTGGCGAGGCCGCGCGGGTTGAAATGGATGTCGAGCGGCACGACCGTCGCACCCTCCCGCGCGATGGCGCCGAAGATTTGGTTACGCTCCCTGGCTTTGACGAGCAATTTGCGCGCCCCGCGCACATCGAACCGCGAGAGCACGCCGCCCTGATATTCGGGGATATAGGCGTTGAACAAAAAAAGTTCCCCGCCGCGCTCACCCGCCCAGGCTTCGGTCAAGGTGGCGCGGCCAAGGCGCAGGGATTTAACCTCCACACCTTTCAGCACGATGCCCGCCTCGATCGTCGAGAGGATTTTATAATCAAAGCGCGCCTTGCGGTTTTGCGAGGCGATGCCGTGCGAGATGTAGCCGGATTTGCTTTTGGCGGCCTCGGTCACTTCAGCAACCCCGTTTGCACCATGGCGGCGCGGATGCGGGCCCCTGTTGCCTCCCCCACCGCGGCCAACGGCAGGCGGACAATGTTGGTGCCAAAGCCGAGCAGGGACGCGGCGAATTTTACGGGGCCGGGGTTGCTCTCACAGAACATGGCGTCGTGCAGGGGCAAAAGCCGGGATTGGATGGCCATGGCACCGCGCAAATCGCCCGCCGCCCAGGCTTTGTGCATGTCCGCGCAGAGCCGGGGGGCGATGTTGGCGGTGACCGAGATGCAGCCATGGCCGCCCGCCGCGAGATAGGCGAGTGCGGTATGGTCCTCCCCCGAGAGCTGGATGAAGCCAGCCCCGCAATCGCGCGTGGTGTGCAGCGGGCGGGCGAGGTTTGCGGTGGCATCCTTTACGCCCACGATGTTGGGGTGCAGGGCCAGGCGGGCCATGGTCTCCACGCTGATGTCGACCACCGATCTTCCGGGGATGTTGTAGATGAACAGGGGGATATCGGCGGCATCGGCGACCGCCATGAAGTGGCGGTACAGACCCTCCTGCGTCGGTTTGTTGTAATAGGGGGTGACGACCAGCACGGCATCGGCACCGACCTGTTGGGCGTGACGGGCGAGAGAAATGGCCTCCGCCGTGGAATTGGACCCGGCACCCGCGATGACAGGCACGCGCTTGGCCGCCACGGCGACGGCTTGTTCGACCACGCGTTTATGCTCGTCATGCGTCAAAGTGGGGGATTCGCCGGTGGTGCCGACAGGGATAAGGCCTTGGCTGCCCTCGGCTATCTGCCAGTCGATCAGGCGCATATAGGCATCCTCATCGAGGCTCCCGTCAGCGGTCATCGGGGTTACCAGGGCGGTCATCGAGCCGTGAAACAATTTATCTCTCCCATCAGCGCCCTATGGCGCGTGGTCTCAGGTAATCGCCAAGGGGATGGCCTGCAAGCCAGTGGCTGCTACAAGGCTCGCCATGAGATGTCTCGCTGCCTTGGCTTTCATATGCATCCCCGTGTTGGGCTATGCCCAGACCCCGGCATCGCCGCAGATCATGGCGGATGTGAAATCGGGTGATTTTCAGGATGCGGCGTCGCTCGCCACCGCCACGGGCGACCCGTTGATGGTCAAGCTCGTGGTTTATTTCAAACTGCTGGACCCCGGTGGGGGGAGCGCGGATGAGATCCAGGCGTTTATCGCCGCCAACCCGGATTGGCCCGAACAGGGATTGCTGGCGTTGCGTGAGGCGCAGGCGGCGGGGATCCGCCCCGCCCGGCAGCCGAACGTGATCCCGGATTTTCTGCAAAAAGCCGCCGCACTGCATGAGAACGGGCAGGATGGTGACGCCGCCGCTTTATGGGCAGCCCAGGGACAGGCAGCTTCAGTAGCGGCCACGGCGCCGCAAAAATTGATGTTCTGGCCGGTACAGGAGAGGCTGGCGCGCAGCCTGTTTGCCGCCAATGACGCGAAAGAGGCCCTGGCCGTTATCAAGGCTGTGGCGCCGCCCGCCATCGGCAGCATTGGGCGCGCGCAGACCGCGAGCCGGGATTTCCTCGCGGGATTTATACAATTACGGGCCCTGCATGACCCGGCGCGGGCGGCAATATGGTTTACCCGGCTGGCGGCGTCCTCGACCGCCGTGATCACCCAGGCGCGGGCCTGGTATTGGCTTGGCCGCAGCCAGACGGGTACGGCCGCGCATGATGATTATGAGCGGGCGGCAGGCTACCCGGATGCGTTTTATGGGCAGCTCGCGGCGCTGGCGCTGGGCGACACGCCGCGCCAACTGGCCGCCCGGATCATCGCCGCCGGGGAGCCGAGCTTTACGCCGGGCGATGTGTTGAATTTCGCAGGCATGGAGTTGCCGCGCGCGGCGGCACTTCTGGTGCAGATGGACGACCCGGCTGATGCCGCCATTTTTCTCAACCGGCTGGGCCAGGTGGCCGTGGATGACCGGACGCGGGAGCTGGCAGCAAGGCTGGCTTTGGGTCTGGGGTTGCCGCAATCTGCCGTGGGCATTGCGCGCGTGGCGGGGATTTCCGGCCAGATGCTGGTCCGCGAGGGTTGGCCCAGAGCGGTGCCCGTGCCATCCGGCCCGCTGGAGCCCGCCATCGCCTATGGGATTATGCGCCAGGAGAGCAGTTTTGATACCGGCGCGGTCTCGGGCTCAGGCGCTATGGGGCTGATGCAGCTGATGCCCGGCACCGCGCGGCGCGCCGCCGGGCAATCTGGTCTGCCGGACGATGATCTGTTCGACCCGGCGCAGAACATCGCCCTGGGGTCGTTTTATCTGTCCGGGTTGATCCAGCAATTCGGAAATTGTCTGCCGCTGGCCGTTGCCGCCTATAATGCCGGGCCAAATAATGTGGCGAACTGGCTGGCGGAAAATGGTGATCCGGAATTGGGCGCACATCCCGGCGGGGCGGATATGATCGACTGGATCGAGGAGATACCGTTCCCCGAGACCCGCAATTATGTGCAGCGCGTGACCGAGAACATTGTGGTCTACCGCGCCCTGTTGACCGGGATGGCCGCTGACCCGCTGAGCCCCTGGATGTTGCCATGAACCTCGCCCGGGTGGTCGCCAGTGCGGGTGGCATTGGGTACGCGCCGAAGGCACCGGGGACGTTTGGCGCGTTATTGGGGGTGGGGCTGGCGGCCTTGTTGCTGCCGGCCGGGCATGGCGTGTTGGTGGTTTGTGTGGTGGCCATAACCGGGTTGGGTTTGGTGGCCGTTCGCAAATCAGGCAGTGCCGGGGATGATCCGGGGTGGGTCGTGATCGACGAGGTGGCGGGCCAGATGCTGGCGCTGCTGGCGCTGAGCCATGTGGGTGTGTTGGGGTTGGCTTTGGGCTTTGCGGCGTTCCGGCTGTTCGACATCTGGAAGCCGGGGCCCGTGGGGTGGGCGGATGCGGTGCATAATGAATGGGGCGTGATGGGCGATGATATCATCGCAGGGCTGTTGGCGTTTGCGGTGCTGGCGGCGCTGCGGCTGGTGCTGCCGCTGTGAGCGAGATGGCGGACGCCATGGCGCTGGTGGCACTGTGCCGGGCGCGCGGGCTGCGCGTGGCGAGCGCTGAGAGCTGCACGGGCGGGCTGGTGGCCGCCGCGATAACCGGTTGCCCCGGCGCTTCGGCGGTGTTCACCCATGGGTTTGTGACCTATGCCAATGCGGCGAAGACCGAGATGCTGGGGGTGCCTGCGGCGTTGATCGCCCGCCTGGGCGCGGTCTCAGCGGAAGTGGCGGCGGCCATGGCGCAGGGGGCAAGGCTGCGCGCGCGGGCGGATATCGCGGTGGGTGTGACCGGCATTGCCGGGCCGGGCGGTGGGAGTGCCGAGAAGCCCGTGGGCACTGTGTGGTTTGGTCTGGCGGCGCAAGCCGGGGATGTGGCGACGCATTTGCGGGTGTTCCCCGGCACCAGGGATGAGATAAGGGCGGCCAGCTTGCGCTTTGCCCTGGATTTATTACGGGCAGCGGCAGGAGGGCCAGAATGAGCAAAAACCTGGAAACATGGGAAAAGGCCAAGCGCGACGGCGTGAAGATGAGCATGATCACAGCCTATGATTATCCGTTTGCGCGCATGGCGGACGCGGCGGGGCTGGATGCGGTGCTGGTGGGCGATTCGCTCGGCATGATGGTGGCGGGCGAGGCCGATACGCTGGGCGTGAGCCTGGAGCAGATGGTCTACCATACCGGCATCGTCGCGCGCGGCGTGACACGCGCGTTGCTGATGGCGGATTTGCCGTTTGGCAGCTTTGAGGAGAGCCCGGCCCAGGCGTTCAACGCGGCGGCGCGGCTGGTGAAGGCGGGGGCGGATATCGTGAAGCTGGAGGGTGGCGCGCCGATGGTGGAGACCATCGCGTATCTCTCGGCACGGGCGATTCCGGTTTGCGCGCATATCGGGCTTACACCGCAGCATGTGCGCCAGTTCGGCGGGTTTAAGCGCCAGGGCAAAACGCCCGAGGCGGCGGCAAGGCTGCGCGCGGACGCCATCGCCCTGGCCGATGCGGGGGCGCGGATGGTGTTGATGGAGGCGATTCCCGCCGCACTTGCCGCCGAGATTACCCAGGTGGTGGCCGTGCCGACCATCGGCATTGGCGCGGGGCCCGACACCGATGGCCAGGTGCTGGTGCTGCACGACGTGTTGGGGCTGAATGCGGGCCGGGTGCCGGGCTTCGCACGGGCTTATCTGGATGGCGCGACGCTGATGCAGGCGGCGCTGGCGCGGTTTGCGGAGGATGTAAAGGGCCGGGCGTTTCCGGCATAAATCGGGCTTAAATCCGGCAGCTTGCGCTGCCGTTTTTAAGGATCATGGTTTTGGGCCGGATTATAGGGCATCTTTGGTTAAATCGCAGAGCGATTCAACCAAAGATCATCCGGCTCTAGCCCGGCGCGGGGAGCGGGCCCAGGCCGCCGGGCATGTCCGGACGGGGTGAGGAGGTGGGTACCGAGGCGCGGCGCTGGTCGGCCATCGGCTCGTCGATCACCTTGGCGATGATCTTTTCACCGCGCAGCACGGTTTTGATGTCCTCACCGGACAGGGTCTCGTATTCGAGGAGGCCCCTGGCCAGTGCTTCAAGATCGGCCCGGCGCTCGGTCAAGATACGTTTGGCCTCAGCATAGGCGTGGTCGATAACGGCCTTGATCTCGTTGTCGATCTCGCGCGCCGTGGCTTCAGAGACGTTTTTGTTCTGCGTGACGGAGTGGCCGAGAAACACCTCCTGGCCGTTATCGCCGTAGGAGACCATGCCGAGCTTTTCCGACATGCCCCATTCAGTGATCATGCGCCGGGTCTGGTCTGTGGCCATTTTGATGTCGCCCGAAGCGCCATTGGACACGCGGTCCGGCCCGAAGACGATCTCCTCCGCCGCACGGCCACCCATCGCCATGATGAGTTGTTGCAGCAATTTCACCTTGCTGGTGGAGTAA
>JAQNCU010000219.1 GCA_029077775.1 Acidocella sp.
TCTCAACCATCTATAGCCAGCTTAATCAGTATCAGGTGGTGATGGAGTTGGCACCGCAATATCAGCAGACGCCGCAGGATCTTAACCGGATATTTGTCAGCACATCGGGCGGCGTGGCCAGTGGCGCGTCGCAGAGCAATTTCGCGGCTGGCACGGTGAGCAGCATTTCGGGTCTCAATGCAAAGGCCAGCGTGGCGGCAAGCGTGGCGCTGGACAGTGCCACCAACCGGGCGATCAACGCGGTGAGCGGTTCGGCCAACGCCTCCAGCGGGGCGGCGGTGAGCACGCGGGCCGAGACCATGGTGCCGCTATCGGCTTTTGCGTCGTTCGTGCAGGGCACCACGCCGACCGCCGTGAACCATGATGGCGGGCGGCTCGCGGCGACGATCTCGTTCAACCTGCCAGCGGGCGTGGCGCTGGGCACGGCGGCGGCGGCGATCACCAAGACCATGAGCGATCTCGACGTGCCGCTGAGCATCACAGGCGCGTTTGCGGGCACGGCGGCGGCGTTTAAATCCTCGCAGAGCAGCGAGCCATTGCTGATTTTGGCGGCTTTGGCCTCGGTCTATATCGTGCTCGGGATTTTGTATGAGAGCACGATCCACCCGCTGACGATTATCTCGACCATTCCGTCCGCCGGGTTGGGGGCAACGCTGTTTTTGCTGATCTTGAACGTGCCGCTGACGATCATCGCGCTGATCGGGATTATACTGCTGATCGGGATTGTGAAGAAGAATGCGATCCTGATGATCGACGTGGCGCTGGTGCTTGAACGCGCCGAGAACCTGCCCCCGGAGGAGGCGATTTTCCGCGCTGCGATGCTTCGCTTCCGGCCTATTCTGATGACCAGCGCCGCGGCGATATTGGGGGCCGTGCCGCTGGCCATCGCGCTCGGGCAGGGGGCGTCGCTGCGGCAGCCTTTGGGGTTGACGATCATCGGCGGGCTGATGGTGAGCCAGATCCTGACCTTGTATTCGACCCCGGTTGTGTATCTGGGGCTGGAGCGGTTGGCGGGGCGGCTGCGCGGGCGTCGGGCGGGCCGCGCGGGCAAGGTCTTGGAGGTATGATGATCAGGCGTATTTGCGTGGGGCTGTTACTGGCGGTCGGGTTATCGGGGTGCGCCATCGGGCCGGATTATCATCGCCCGGTTTTGGCCGTGCCGTCCGGGTATAAGGAGGCAGCGGGCTGGGTGCGCGCCATGCCCGCCGCCGCCGCCGCCAAGGGCGATTGGTGGACGAATTTCGATGATGCGGAGCTGAACCGGCTGGAGGCGATGGTGGCGGTGAACAATGCCACCCTGGCAGCTGATTACGATAATTATGAGCAGGCTCAGGCGCTGGTGGCCCAGGTGCGGGGCGGGTTGTTCCCGGCAATCGGTGTGACAAGCGGGGTGACCAGGGCCGGGCAGGGCAGTGGCGCGCCGCCGCATAGCTCAGCGAGTTTTGAGGGCAGTGCCTCCTGGACCCCGGATATCTGGGGCAAAATCCGCCGCCAGGTGCAGGAACAGCAGGCGGCGGCCAGCGTGAGTGAAGCGGATCTGGCGAATGCGACGTTGAGCGCGGAGGCGAGCCTGGCGGCGGATTATGTGGATTTGCGGGCCTCCGACGCGGCGATTTCATTGTTCCGGCAGACCGTGGCAGCCGATGAGCAGGCATTGCGCATTACGCAGAACCAGGGTGCGGCGGGGGTGGCTCTGCCCTCAGACGTGGTGACAGCCCGCGCGCAACTGGCGGCTTCGCAGGCGCAGCTGATCAATGCCGGGGCGGCGCGGGCGCAATATGAACATGCCATCGCGGTGCTGACCGGTCAGGCACCGGCGGCACTGAGCATTCCCGCCGGGCCGCAGATTGCATTGGTGCCAGTGGCCGCCGTGCCCGTGCCGAGCCTGTTATTGCAGCGGCGGCCCGATATTGCGGCCGCCGAGCGCGCCATGGCGCAGGCGAATGCGGCGGTGGGCGTGGCGGTGGGCGCGTTTTACCCGGATATCAGCCTGTCGGCGCTGGGCGGGTACGCCGCCGACCCGGTGGGCGGGTTGTTCTCGGTGAGCAATTCATTGTGGTCGCTGGGTGCGAATTTGACCGGCACCGTCTTTGAGGGCGGAACGCGGCGGGCCACCGTGCGCGCGGCGGAATACGCTTATGACGCCAGCGTGCAGAGCTACCGGCAGACCGTGCTGACAGCGTTCCAGGGGGTTGAGGATGATCTGTCATCTTTGAGGATTTATGGCCAGGAGGCGCCGGTGCAGGCGCAGGCGGTGGCCGATGCGCGGCAAGTGCTGCGCATCGCGCTCAACCAGTACCAGGCCGGAACGGTGAATTATACCAGTGTGGTGAGCGCGCAATTGGTGTTGCTGGGCGACCAGGAAAACGCGCTGAGCCTGACGCAGAACCGGCTGCTGGCGAGCATCGCGCTGTACCAGGATGTGGGGGGCGGGTTTGTCGCGGGCGTGCCACGGGGGTGATTGTGATTTCGGTGGAATTCGCGTAAGGAGCGAATACGGCGCTTTTCGTTGTCTGTTGTTGCGTGACTTCCCTGTTTTGCGGTTCGACGCTCCCCAACAATCTGAGAAGTATTTGGTCTGCATGTTGTAGATCGCTGTTTGTTTGAAGGAGATGCGACATGGCATCAGGTACAGTGAAGTGGTTTAACGCGCAAAAGGGTTATGGTTTCATCCAGCCCGACGATGGTTCGAAAGATGTGTTCGTGCATATTTCGGCTGTTGAGCGCTCCAGCCTTGGGACCCTCAATGAGGGCCAGAAAATCCGTTACGAGATCCAGAGCGGCCAGCAAGGCAAGCTCTCGGCGGAAAATCTGCAAGCCGGTTAAGTTCGGGTTGCATACGACGAGGGCGGCGCTGTCATGGTGCCGCCCTTTTTTTGTGGTCGTTAGGCTGGTGGGGCGGCCGCGCGCCGCTTGTTCCTCTAATTATGCGCGCCGCTTGTTCCTCTGATTACGCGCGCCGCGCGAGGCGGATGGCGGTGTGGCCGCGCGAGGCTTTGAGGCTGGGCATGACCAGCACGCAATCAGCAAAAGGGGTGCGGATTTCCTCGGTGCCGTCATGGGCGATCAAGGTGCCGGCATCGGGGATGATGTCGCCGCCGCGAAATTCCTGGGTGAAGGTGAAGCGGTGGGTGCGCGCGGTGATGGTGTGCGTGACCTCAGCGAAGCAAGGACGAGTTGGCGGCGGAACGATGGGGTCGATAAGCCCGGTATGGGCCAGCAAAGCCTGGATGGTGGCGCTGGTCTGGGTGACGGCGGCAGGCTCCCAATGCTGTCCGGCCTCGACCAATATGGCGGCGGGAATGCCGCCCGGCGCGGTGAAGCGGGCATAGTCGATCAGGCGTTTGCCGCCCGCATGGCCGGAATCCGCGATGACCGAGGGCGGGGTGGCGATGGCGCAGGCAAGCGCGCGGCCCTGGGCGGCGGGGCCACACAGCAATAATGGGTCGGACGGCCAGAGCATGGAATGCAGATCGAGCAATATGTCGGCGTTATCCACCAGAGGCCGCATGTCGCGGGCGCGGTCGAGTTCATAAGAGCGGCGGACGCCGAATAATTGCGCGTCGTCCCAGACGCGGTTCATGTCCTCATCCACAAAGCGCGAGGCCAAAGGGTTTTGCGGATCGAACCGGGCATAGGCGGCGAGGTTGCAAAAGCCGAGTGTCAGACGCCCGCGCCGGGGGCGGATGTTTTGCGCCAGCAATGTCCGCAGCACGATCGCGCCCGCGATTTCGTTCCCGTGGATCAGGCTGACCAGCATGACATGGGGGCCGGGGGCTTCGGCGGCGATGCTGGTGAAGCCCTCAATGCCGGTATTGCCCGCGAGAAAGGGCCTGAGATCGGGCGCGTCCAGGTACACCGGGAAGATCGGGAGACTGCCTTGCGGCGGCGATGCGGCCTCGCTCGGGTCGGTCTTCGTGCCTTGGGTGCGGCTCATACAAACATTGTAACGGGGTTCCGCCGTGGTGCAATCGGGTTTTCGGCGGGTGGGATATTGACCCGGTGGCGGGTTGGGCGGCAAAGCCCGAGGCATGATGATGTCGCGGATTTTTGCCACGGACCTCGCCGGGCTGCGGACGCAGGCGCTGGGGCTGGCCGAGGCGGCGGGGCTGGAGCCGGATTTATACACGCTGGTGCCGCGCCCCCCTTGGGACAGGCTTTCGCCCGCATTTTGGGCGTGGCCGCGCCTGGCGGTGGGGGAAGCCCCGTTCAGGGGGCCTTTGCCGCCTTTGGTGATGGGTGTGGGTGGTGCTGGCGCGCGGGTGGCGGCGGCCTTGCGCGGGCCGGATGTGCGGGCCGTGGCGATCCAGCACCCGCGCATGGCGCTGGCGAAGTTCGATCTGGTGTTCGCGGCCCGGCATGACGGCATTTCCGGGCCGAATGTGGTGATCACGCGCACCGCGCTGCATGGCGTCACGCCGGCCCGGCTGGCCGCCGCAAAGGCAGTGTGGATGCCGCGCTTTGCCGGTCAGGCGCGGCCTTTGGTGGCCGTGCTGTTGGGTGGTGCCAATGGGCGGTACCGGTTTGGTGTGGCGGAGGCGAAGGCGCTGGCGGCGTCCCTGGCTGAGATGATGCGCCGTGACCATGTGGGGCTGGTGATCACGCCGTCACGCCGGACAGCGCCGGAGGTGGTAACGATATTGCGCCATGCGCTGGGCGGGCTGGGGGCGTGGATCTGGGATGGCGCGGGGGATAACCCGTATTTCGGGATGCTGGCCTGTGCCGATGCGATTATTGTCACGGCGGATTCGGTCTCGATGGTCTCAGAGGCGGTGGCGACCAATGTGCCTGTATATTTGGTGCGGCTGCCCGGGCGCTCAGCGCGGATTGGCGCGTTTATGCAGGCGCTGGTGAATGATGGCAGGGTGCGCGATTTTGCCGGGCGGCTGGCGCTGTGGGATACCAGCCCGGTGAATGATACAGCAATGGCGGCGGCAATGCTGCGCCGCCGGATGGGGCTGGAAAATGCTTGATATAGAGACCTTCGATAATCTGCGCGGCGGCAATGTGGTCTATAAGGCCCTGGCGCATCCCTGTGCGGCGGCGGCGTTGCGTGATTTGGCGCGGGATGCCGGGGTGACCGCGATTTTCGACCCCGACGGCATCGCCGGGCCCTTGCTGGCTCTGTGCCCGGATTTTACGGTTGAGGGCGTGTATGTCCAGGATACGCTGGCGGTGGGCCGGGTGCGGGGCGGGCATGTCGCGCGCGCGGTGACCGATTTGGCGCAGGCGCGGGTGGACAGCGTGCTGATCGCCGCGTTCGAGGCCGGCCGGGTGGCGGCGCGGTTGACGCCTTTTTTGCCCAAGGGTGCCACGGTGCTGACGCTCGATGCCGCGAAGCTGCCCGCGCCGATGGTCACCAATGCCGCGCGCTATCTCGACCCGGTGAATTTCGCCACGAATTTCGTGTTTTTCCGCGATGACGGGCGGTTTGGTACGCGCCTGACCACGG
>JAQNCU010000220.1 GCA_029077775.1 Acidocella sp.
TCAAATTGGTAATCGCAACCGCAACAGCCATGACACCCCCCGTCGTTAAACCAACGGGAGACACCGAATCACAACCAACCGCGCCGGGGGAATCAACTACGAGTCAGAAAATTCGGCGGCTGGTATAACGTATAGTGGAGGGTGATTTTTTGTGAGCAATTGCATCCGATCAAATCGTATGTTGAGTCAACCTGATCGGATATTGATCTAAAATCCCAGCCGCTCGCCATGCGTGAACACCTCGAACCCGTCATCGCGCGCGATGGCGACCAGCGTCATACCCGCCTGCTCGGCATCACGGACGGCGCGCGCGCTGGGGACCGAGACCGCCACGAATATCTCCGCACCAAACATCGCGGCCTTCTGGATCAGCTCGATTGAGACCCGGCTGGTAACCAGAACAACCCGCGGGGCCTGGGGCAAACGCGCGGCAGCGCCGATGGCTTTATCCAGGGCATTATGGCGGCCCACATCCTCGCGCACCAGAATATGATTCGCCGCCGGGGTGAAGATGCCAGCGGCATGTACCGCGCGAGTCTCATGGTTCAGGTGCTGCTGCGTCGCCAGACGCGCCACGGCGGCGGCAATAGCGGCGGGGGCCACGCGCAGTGTATGGGGAACAAGCCGGGGCGGGCGGATGGCCTGATCCAAACTATCCATGCCACACAACCCACACCCGGCTGGCCCCGCGATGTACCGGCGGCGCTGGTCCAGCGCCTCACGCCGCCCTGGCGCCAACTCCATCCGACACTCAATGCCCTGCGCCAGCGTGATGATTTCAAGCGAAAGAATATCCGCAAATGTCTCGATAATGCCTTCGCTGAGCGAAAACCCCAGGGCGAAATCTTCGAGGTCCTGCGGGCTCGCCATCATCACCGCGAAACTACGACGGTCATAGGTGAGGGCGATGGCGGTTTCTTCTGGCAGGCAGCGCATACCCGCAGCGGACGCACCCCGCCATACCACCGTGGGAACGGTGAATTTTGGCTCGTTCATGCGCGGATTGAGGCCATAAAAAAAGGGCAAACCAAGGTTTGCCCTTTGCCGACATGGGGCGAACCCAGCATCATTCCGAATCATCCTCGGCGGCTGCCTCGGGCTTCGGGCCGCTATCCCGGCCTTTGGCGGCGATATCGCGATCCATCAGCTCAATAACCGCCATATCCGCCGCGTCGCCAAAGCGCATCCCGGCCTTCAGCACGCGGGTGTAACCGCCATTGCGGGTTTTGTAACGTGTGGCCAGCGCATCGAATAATTTGGCAACGATGGTCTCATCACGTAGCTGGTCGAAGGCCTGCCGCTTGGCATGCAGCCCACCACGCTTGCCCAGCGTAATCAGCTTCTCCGCCACTGGCCGCAGCTCCTTGGCCTTCGGCAATGTGGTGGTGATTTGCTCATGCTTGATGAGTGCCACAGCCATGTTTCTGAACATGGCGGCGCGATGGGATGACGTGACGCTGAGTTTACGACCGCTGAGACCGTGACGCATAATAAGGACTTTCTGTTTACGCTTTTAGAAGGGTTGGTCGGAACGCTTGGCCAGTTCTTCGATATTCTCAGGCGGCCAATCTGTCACGCTCATCCCTAAGGACAACCCCATGACCGTCAACACTTCCTTGATTTCATTCAAGGATTTACGACCGAAATTCGGGGTCCGCAGCATCTCCTGCTCGCTCTTCTGCACCAGATCACCGATATACACGATGTTATCGTTCTTGAGGCAATTGGCGCTACGCACCGAAAGCTCAAGCTCATCGACCTTGCGCAGCAGGTTGGCATTGAACGGCAGCTCGATCCTCGGTTCCTCGGCGCGCAGGCGCTGGGGCTCCTCGAAATTCACGAACATGCCGAGCTGGTCTTGCAATATCCGCGCGGCCAGGGCCACGGAATCCTCCGGCGCAATCGCGCCATTGGTTTCAACTTCCAGGATCAGCTTGTCATAATCGGTAACCTGCCCCACACGGGTCTTTTCAACCCGGTAAGACACCCGGCGGACTGGTGAATAAATCGCATCGACCGGGATGAGCCCGATCGGCGCGTCCTCGGGCCGGTTGGCCGAGGCCGCCTCATACCCACGACCGGAGCCGACGGTGAATTCCATACCCAAGGTTGCCCCATCATCGAGCGTGCACAGCACGAGGTCGGGGTTCATGATCTCGATATCGTGGCCCGCCTGGATCTGCCCGGCCTTGATCTCCCCCGGACCGGTGGCGGTTAGCACCATACGCTTCGGCCCCTCGCCATGCATCTTCACGGCGAGTTGCTTGATGTTCAGCACGATGTCGGTCACGTCCTCACGCACGCCGACGAGCGTTGAGAATTCATGCAGCACGCCATCGATCCGCACCGCGGTCACCGCTGCTCCCTGGAGGGATGACAGCAGCACCCGGCGCAGCGAGTTGCCGAGCGTCATGCCAAAGCCGCGCTCCAGCGGTTCAGCGATGATGGTGGCCACACGTCCGGCATCGGAGCCTGGCTCAACATCAAGCTGTTCCGGCTTGATCAGCATTTGCCAATTACGTTGCAAAGTAAGGCTTGTATCTTTCAATTTCTTATCCTCCGGCCCCGCCTGCTTCTGGCGCGGGCCATGTCCAAAACAAATCCCGGCGTTAAACGCGGCGGCGTTTGCGCGGACGGCAGCCATTATGCGGAATGGGTGTCAGATCGCGGATCGCCGAAATCTGGAACCCGACGGTCTGCAACGCGCGCAGCGCGCTTTCCCGGCCCGAACCAGGGCCGCTGACCTCGATCTCCAGCATCTCCATCCCATGCTCGCGGGCTTTGCGCCCGGCATCCTCGGCGGCAACCTGGGCGGCATAGGGCGTGGATTTCCGGCTGCCCTTAAAACCCTGGCTACCGGCAGATGACCAGGCGATGGTGTTGCCCTGCGCATCCGTGATGTTGACCATGGTATTGTTGAAACTGGCGAGCACATGCGCGACGCCAGAGATGATGTTCTTGCGTTCTTTTTTGCGGGGGCGTGAAGCGGCTTTCGCCATATCGGTAATCCTGAAAAACGAATTGGCGTGACTTATTTCGTAACTTTTTTCTTGCCGGCAATCGCCACGGCCTTGCCTTTGCGCGTGCGGGCATTGGTGTGGGTACGCTGGCCACGAACCGGCAACCCTTTACGGTGGCGCAAGCCCCGATAACAACCCAGATCGATCAACCGCTTGATGTTCATCGCGTTTTCACGGCGCAAATCACCCTCAACCCGGTAATCCTTGTCGATCAACTCACGCAGCCGCAGAATCTCGTCATCCGAGAGTTGGTTAACCCGGCGCTCATCGGGGATCCCCAATGTCTTGCAGATATCATGGGCTTTCACCGGGCCAATGCCGTAAATATAGCGAAGGCTGATCAAAACACGCTTATTTGTGGGAATATTAACGCCGGCAATACGCGCCACGTGGTCTCTCCTGAGGTCATAACAAAGAGCGGCGCCCCATTGGTGAGCGCCGCGAAAACGGGTTATAGCGGCGCGACAAACAGAGTCAACGAGGCACGATCAATTTTTCGTGATATCGCCCCAGCCGCGCATCCCTGCCCCGCGTGTTTAAGGCGCGGGGACGCCTATTTTGCGTAAAACCGCCTCGATCTGCGCTTCCACAGCGTCCATGTCGGCCATGCCGTCCACGGAGTGGAGCCGCCCCTTGGCCCGGTAATAGGGCAAAATCGGCGCGGTCTGCGCGTTATACGCTTCCAGCCTCGCATGCACGGTCTCGGCCTTGTCATCCGGGCGGCGGCTAAAATCCCCACTGCCACAGACATCGCAAACACCCTCATGCCGCGGCCTTTTGAACAAATCATGATACCCCGCGCCACATTTGGCACAGGTGAACCGCCCTGAGATGCGCGCCACGAGCACGGCCTCATCAACCTTCAGCTCGATCACCCCGTCGAGATCGACCTTCGTGGTGTGCAGCAATTCATCCAGCGCCTCGGCCTGCGGCACGGTGCGCGGGAAACCATCGAGAATAAACCCGTTTGCACAATCAGGCCGCGCGATCCGCTCCCCGATCATGCGAATGATCAGCGCATCTGACACCAGCCCGCCCGAATCCATGATGCTTTTCGCCTCCAGCCCGATCGCGGATCCGGATTTTACCTCAGCGCGGAGCATGTCACCCGTGGAGATCTGCGCCACGCCATAGCGGGTTTCCAGCAGCTTGGATTGCGTGCCCTTTCCGGCACCCGGCGGACCCAGCAGTATCAGTTCCACGTCACTCTCCCCTATTTGCGGTTTTTGCCGCGATTTTTGCGAATCAAGCCTTCATATTGATGGGCGAGCAGATGTGACTGCACCTGTGCCACCGTATCCATGGTGACAGAGACGATAATCAGCAGCGAGGTACCGCCGAAATAAAATGGCAGGCTGTATTTGCTGAGCACGAACTCGGGTATCAAGCACACAACAACCAAATAAAAGGCCGCGATCGTGGTCAACCGGGTCAGCACGGTGTCGAAAAACTTCGCAGTGTTCGCCCCCGGGCGGATGCCCGGAATATAGCCCCCGTATTTCTTCAACTCCTCGGCTTTTTCCTCAACGTTGAATACAATCGCGGTGTAGAAATACGAGAAAAAAATGATCAACCCGGCGTAAAGCAACATATACCCGGGCTGGCCGTGGCTTAGCTCATGCGCAATGGATTGTAGCCAACCCGGCCCGCCGCGCGAAAACCCAACCAGCGTGGCCGGGATCAGCAACAGTGAACTCGCGAAGATCGGCGGGATCACGCCAGCGGTGTTGATCTTCAGCGGCATATAGGTCGCATCGCCACCGAACATTTTCTGGCCGACCTGGCGCTTGGGGTACTGCACCAAAATGCGGCGCTGCGCACGCTCCATGAACACCACAAACCCGATCACGAGGAAGCTGACAACAAAAAAACCGATGATAAAAAACGTCGAGAGCGCGCCTGTGGACCCGAGTTCGAGAATATTCGCAATCGCCACCGGCAAATTGGCGACGATCCCGGCGAATATGATCAGACTGACACCATTACCGATCCCGCGAGAGGTGATCTGCTCGCCCAGCCACATCAGGAAAATCGTACCGCCGACCAGGGTGACCATGCAGGTAAACGTAAACATCAGCCCAGGGTCGATAACAGCGGGCCCGAGCGACGTTTTCATGGCCGACAGCCCGACCGAAATCCCGTAGGCCTGAATGGCCGCAATGAACACGGTGAGGTACCGGGTATATTGCGTGATCTTCTGCCGGCCCGACTCGCCCTCTTTTTTCAGTGATTCCAAACTGGGGATCGCGGCAGTCATGATCTGGATGATAATACTGGAGCTGATATAGGGCATGACATTCAACGCGAAGATGGTCATCCGCCCCAGAGCGCCGCCCGTGAACATGTTGAACATGCCCAGAATGCCGCCGCCATTCTGGGTCATCTGATGCGCCATCACCGTGCCATCGATGCCGGGTACAGGGATAT
>JAQNCU010000221.1 GCA_029077775.1 Acidocella sp.
TGCAGGAAGTGCTGACCCGCACCGATGAATGGATGCAGGCCGGAGAGGTTGAAGGCGCTGACCCGCTGCTACACGACATCCAAGAGCTGGAACACGAGCCCCCGGATTGGGCGGGATTGCTGCGCGCCAGCCTCGCCGTGCGGCTGGAAGAGCTGGTGCGTATCGTGCACCAATCAAGGCGGCTGCGGCGGCATGTGACGGAGGGCACGCCCGCGCCTGAGAATCCGGCACTGGAGGCGGAATATATCGCCATCATCAGAGAAAACCGCGACCATAAGCTGGCTTTTCTTTCAGCATTTTCCGCAGCACTCGCTATCCTTCTGGTCTGCGCCATATGGATAGAAACCGCCTGGGCCTATGGTGCCGGGGCTGCCATCCTGGTTGCTGTGGCCTGTTCTTTCTTCGCGGCACAAGACGACCCCGCCCCGGCCATCGCGTTGATGCTCCGCAATGGCGTGATCGTGATCGTCGGCATCTTTGTCTTCAGCTGCGCGATTTTGCCGGTGATAACCAATTTCAGCGAGCTTTATCTGGTTCTGCTGCCCGTGGGGTTGCTGATCGGCGTTCTTGTCTCCCGCCCGGCCAGCTTCGGCACCGGCATGGTCATCGGCGCCATTGGTGCCACGCAGATGGCGCTGAATAACGGATATAACACCAACTTCATCAAATTCGCCGACAGTTCCTTCAGCCTCATTGTCGGCCTGGGCAGCGCGTTGATCCTTACGCGGCTGATCCGCTCGGTCGGCGCTGCCTGGAGTGCTGAACGGCTGATGCGCGCCAACTGGCGCGACGTGGCGGCGGCGGCGCAAGCCAACACACCACCAGACCGCGCCGCCATGACCGGCATCATGATGGACCGGCTGGGGCTGATGATGCCGCGATTAGCAGCCGTTGCATCTGGCGCGGACAGTGCGGCCGCCGGCGCGCTGACAGACCTGCGAGTCGGCCTTAACATGATCGGGCTGCACCGCGAGCAATGGCGCCTGCCCGCCGCCGCGCGCGCTGGCAGCCAGCTTATCTTTCACCGCCTCGCCGCCTTCTACCGTACCGACCCGCGCAAACCAGCACCGCCCGGCATTATTCATGCGCTCGACGAAACCATATGCGCACTGGCTGGCGAGGCGCTGACCTATCGCGAGACTCTCATGATTCTCTCCGGCCTGCGATCGGTTCTGTATCCGGAGGCACCACCTCCGGATATCACATTGCCCGTTTCTGAACTGGTGGCCACATGATCGGCGAATTCGATATCTACGGTGTGCTGTTTCCGCCTCTGCTCATCTGGGTTTTCATGGCACTTCTGCTCTCCATGGCGGTGCGGCGCGGGTTATCCGCATTGGGTCTTTACCGTTTCATCTGGCACCGTCCACTTTTCGACCTTTGTCTGCTCGTCATGCTCACCGGGCTTATCAGCCTGGCGGCCAACCGCTATTTTTGAATCCGGAGTGTCATGAAGCCCATATCTTTCATCTACCGCTTTATCGTCACGCTGGGCGCGGTGATCCTGGCCGGCGTCGTCGCCTGGCAGCTCTGGATCTATTACATGGAAAGCCCCTGGACACGCGATGGCCGCGTCCGCGCGGATATCGTCTCCCTGGCGCCGGATGTTTCAGGCCCGATCGTTCAGGTTTTCGTGCATGACAATCAGTTCGTGCATACCGGCGAAGCATTATTCCAGATCGACCCGGCGCGCTTCAACCTCGCACTGGCACAGGCCAACGCGGCCCTGGCACAGGCCAGCGCCGCCGAAGCCAAGGCCCATGCCACGATGCTGAACGCCGAGCAGAACGCCGCGCGCTATGCGGCACTTTCCAGCAATGCCACCTCAGCCATTTCGCGTGATGACGCCAGCACCCAGTCTCTGGCGGCGAAAGCGGAATATAGCGCAGCACAGGCGGCCTATGCGGCGGCGCAGGTGGACCTCGGCGTCGCACAGCTTAACCTGCGGCGCACCACCGCCCGCGCCACGGTGAACGGCGTTATTACCAATTTCTCGATGCAACCCGGTGATTATGTGGGTGCGGGCAGCGCAATCATGGCCATCGTCGATACCGACTCCTTATATGTAGATGGCTATTTCGAGGAGACGAAGCTCCGCCACATCAAAGTGGGAGACAAAGCAACGGTGCAATTGCTGCAAGGCGGCCCGCAGATCGATGGTCATGTGCAAGGCTTCGCGGCGGCCATCGCGGATTCGGAACGGATTGCGGCGCCCACTTTACTGGCGGATGTAAACCCAACCTTCACCTGGGTCCGCCTGGCGGCGCGTATACCCGTACGAATCGCGCTGGACAAAATTCCCGCGGGTGTGAACCTGGTGGCGGGGATGACCTGCACGGTCACCATCCTGCCGGAGAAAAACTAGATTAGAGCGCGATGACTTCAGCTCCACCCGCTTTGCGAGCGGAAATGAAGTCTGAATCGCACTCTAGCTTTCTGATATAGAGGTGGATTCAGATTTTAGATTGGATCACTTCGTGATCCAATCTAAAATCATCCAGCTCTAGTTGCGTGTATAAAGCACCCGTAGAACCACGAACCAGTTCTCCTGGTTACCGGCCAGCAACCCTTGGGCATTGGCGCGCAGATGCTCCATCGTCACCGCATCATCCACATTGCCGCCCACGACCTCCACCATGCCCGGCCCACCGCCGGTGACAATGGAGCAATGCGCGGGAAAGACGTATGAGGTCGGCAGATCAGTGAATGTAAGGGCATGCGCCCATCCGCGCGGAAAGCAGACGAGATCCCCCAGCCGCGGCGCATACGCTTTCGGGTTCTCCGCGATCAGCAGCTTTCCGGGATGATACGGCCGCGCCGCGTCGTTAATATAATAAGAGTGATCCGGCGCGTAAGGAAAATCCGGCCCCGCGCCGGCAATACGCATGACATATGAAATGAATGCCGCCGACCATGCATAGTCGCCGTTCTTGTGGACAGGAAACACCTTGCCATCGCCGTCATGCTTGCCGGTCCAGCGTGCATCTGGCTCACCGGCGTTCATGCCCTCCCACCAGTATTCGCCAACGCGCTGCCACAACCCCTGCTGGCGCTCGGCCATCGTTGCCGCATGCTGCACATAGCCAGCACCATCGCGGTCATCCACACGGTTTCCCCAAAGCCGCCATTCCCGCAGCGCGACCGCCACGGCGGCGCTGCGGGTGAATGGTTCGTAGCCGCCATTGGCGAACGGTGGGGCATGATTTTCCGCGGCACAGGACGCGAGAAGAAAAACCCCTGAAACCGCCGCCCAAGCCCTCATGCGAGATCGCTGAACAACTCAGTCAGCGCCGCCTCGGTGGCATCGCACAGGCCACGCTCGGTAATCAGCCCTGTCACCAGCCGCGCCGGCGTCAGGTCGAAGGCCGGGTTGGCGGCGGGGCTAGAGGTGGGCACGATGCGCACGGTGGCGATGGAACCATCCATGGCGCGGCCGGTCATCGTCGTCACCTCGGTCGCGGCGCGTTCCTCGATGGGAATATCCGCAAGCCCGTCGCGGATCGTCCAATCTATGGTGGAAGAGGGCAGTGCCACCCAAAACGGCACATTATTATCGCGCGCTGAAAGCGCCTTTAAATAAGTGCCAATCTTGTTGCAGACATCGCCCTGACGGGTAACACGGTCGGTGCCGACGATCACCAGATCCACCTCGCCATGCTGCATGAAATGCCCGCCAGCGTTGTCCACGATCACCGTATGGTTCACGCCATGCTTGCCCAGCTCCCACGCGGTGAGGGAGGCACCCTGGTTGCGCGGGCGGGTTTCCTCCACCCACACATGCACGTCTATCCCGGCATCATGGGCCATATAAATCGGTGCGAGCGCCGTGCCCCAATCCACGGTGGCGATCCATCCCGCATTGCAATGGGTCAATACATTCACCCGCTTTTTCGCCTTCGCTTTTTCCTCGATCAAGGCGAGGCCGTTGCGGCCGATCGCCGCATTCACCGCCACATCCTCATCGCAGATGCGTGCGGCCTCAGCATAGGCAGCGGCGGCGCGCGCAGCGGGCGCCAGCCTGCCCAGGTATGCCTCCATGCGTTTCAGCGCCCAACGCAAATTAATTGCGGTGGGGCGTGTGGCGGCCAGAACCTCAAGCGCCTGCGATAGCGCGGCATCGGAACTATCAGCGCGCAGAGCGAGTGCCACGCCATAGGCAGCCGAAGCACCGATCAACGGTGCGCCGCGCACAAGCATTGCCCGGATGGCATGCGTCATTTCCTCAAGCGTGGTGAGCCGGACAAGATCGACAGTCCAGGGCAGCTTGGTCTGGTCGATGATCCGGACAGACCAACCATCGGTCTCGTCCACCCAGATTGAGCGGTACGGGGTGCCGTCTATTTTCATGGCGTTAAGGGTTCCTAAAGTTTTTGATGCATGGCGCAGACAAGGGTGAATAAGCGCCGTGCGGTGGAAAAATCAATCACCACCTTTCCGTCAAGCCGTTTCATCATTAATTCGGCACCTTCATTATGCAGCCCGCGGCGGCCCATATCGATGGCCTGGATGCGCGCTTCCCGCCCTTCCGCCACGGCACCCGCATATGAATCCAGCAGCATACGGTAATCACGGATCAGCATTTTGAATGGGCCAAGCGCCAGCAGAACCGCCTGAATGGGCTGGCCGTTTTCATCCCTCACATCAAACACAAGCCTGCCTTCCTGAATTGAAAGATGCAGAATGCTTTGCATATCTGGATGACCAGGCAGGTAAAACTCGTTCTCCCGCGCGAGGTCGCGCACCGCCTGCTCCCGGTCGGCCTGTTGCAGGGAAGATATCCGATGCAGCGTCTCGCCACCCAGAACAACCTGTGTCAGCCTGCCTTTTGCATCTGCCATCTCAGTCTCCCGCGCCATATACAGAAAGATGATACGAACTTCACCTAAAGCCTCGAAACCGCTTAATCTACTTGTTCACTGTAAATCCTCAAGCAAGCATAACCCTTATGAAAAGCCGCGACAAATCACGCTGGCGCAAGGTGGCTGTGAAACCGGCAGAGACAATAGCCACTGGGCCGGGGGTACAATCCATAACGCTTCAAATGTTAACCGCGAACTCAGACTCTTCTGCATGGCGTTCATCATCCATCCAGTTTTGTGATTCTGGTTTACCGAGGGAATCGCACCAAGCCGCGCGTGCAACTTCGTAATGTTGTTCTTTCGAACTATGTCGTTCGCTTTCCGGAACCGGCAAAAACATGGCGCGAGCATGGCGCTTTAATGGCGAAATCCATCGCAATGGCGCCGCATTCGATCCGAACAAAAAAAAATGGATAAATCCGGCTGTTTGCTTACGCTTTTTGTTGACAGCGTGATAAGAGAGGCGGAATAGCGATTCTTGCGTGCATTACGCGATTCGCGTCGCAGCCGAGTCTGATTTCTGCCGGTCAAGGAGTCTGCACGCAAACAAAAGAAGGA
>JAQNCU010000222.1 GCA_029077775.1 Acidocella sp.
GGGCTTTCACGCCTGCGGGTTCCCGCCGAGCCGCCCTGGGTGTTGAGACGATGTGGCGCGCGCCTGAGCGTGGCGGATTATATGCTCTATGGCTGGACGCGTGTTTTGCGGTTTCAGGCCCGGCATATGGCGGTATCGGACCATGTGTTCGGCCTGAAATGGTCCGGCCATATGACCGCGCCGCGCCTGGGGGTTTTGTTGCGGCATTTGCCGCCGGGCGTTACGGAAATTTATGTCCACCCCGCCACGGCGCGTGATGACAGGCTATGCGCCTTGATGCCCGATTATGAGCATGTCGAGGAGTTTGCGGCCCTGATGGATTTAGAACTTATAGATCGCGGATAATGACAACACGGCATCGTATTTCGACTCCGTGATCGGGCTTTCGGCGGCGCTGCCGAGCAGGCGGTTGAAGGCCGTGCTGAGGTTGAGGATGGTGTGCGGGGTGGCGAAATAATCCGCCGACAGACCGATCCCGGCGGATTTGAACCCGGCGGCGGCCTTATAGCGCCGGTAATGGGTGCTGGCGGCCTGAACCTGGCTGATGCCGAAATAGCCGTTCATGTACCGCGAATCGGCGATGGTGACGGTGGGACCGACGAACCAGGCGAAGGTTTGCGAGCTGCCCGGCATGGGCAGATAGGCCCCAATATCGCCGACATAGCCGTTGGTGGCGCCCAATTGCTTGCGGGCATCGACCCGGATGGTGAGCGGAAACGCCTTGGCCAGCGTGTAGACCGCGAAGATTTTCAGCTCCGGCGCCGGGTGGATGGTGCCGAGGCCGCTCAACGCCACGCCATCAGAATGAGCGGAACGCCCGAGGTCGTAGGTGATGGCGGCACCGACGCTGACATGGCGGAAGCTGAACAGGTTGAGGCCGAAACCCTCCCCGGTGGAGGCGAAGGCGATGTCTTTATAACGGACATCGAACACCGGCCCAGGCTGGAGTTGGTAGCGGCCAAGACCGTCAAAGGCCGGGGCGAATTGGGTGCCGAGCCCAAGCTCGACCTGCCAGGTGGGGATGGTGGGCTCATATAACCGTTGGAGCTGCACGCCGGAGGAATATTGCCACTCAGCCAGAGGTGACGGGGTTTGCGCGCTGGCCGGACGAGCGGCGAACACCATGGCGGTGGCAACAACCACAAAACCCCATCGCGCCAGACGCCGGGAGATCGAAACTCTGTGCATGCTTTAAAACCTATTCTGATAACAAGTTCATATACATGGAGTTCGCGGGGGTCCTGAACAATGACAAAAAACCCATGGTGGAGCCAAAAATTTCCAGCCCTGTGATGGATGTTGGCGGCGCTTGCGATTGACCGGGAATGCGGCGACACTCCGGCACAAAACATCGGGTTGCGGATGATGGCGGTGCCAGGAATGGTTGATGACGCGGTGGAGACGCGAACGTGAGCCGCATGGTGAGCGCCATGGACACCGGAAGTGAGACGTTTGGGCGTAACGCGGCGATCAATGCCGGGCTTGCCGAAGCCCTGCGCGCCGCGGTGGCGCTGGCGGCCAGAGGCGGGCCGGAGGCGGCGCAGGCGCGGCATGTGGCGCGCGGCAAGATGCTGGCGCGCGCGCGGGTGGAGGGGCTGCTGGACCCTGGTACGCCGTTTTTAGAGATCGGCCAGCTTGCGGGCATTGGGCTTTATGATGGCGATGCCCCAGGCGGCGGGTTGGTGTGCGGCATTGGCCGGGTCAGCGGGCGGGAGGTGATGATCATCGCGAACGACGCGACCGTGAAGGGCGGCGTGTATTTTCCGATCACGGTGAAAAAGCACCTGCGCGCGCAGGAGATTGCGATGGAGAACCATCTGCCATGTATTTATCTGGTGGATAGCGGCGGGGCGAATTTGCCGCATCAGGCCGAGGTGTTCCCCGATAAGGAGCATTTTGGCCGGATTTTTTTCAACCAGGCGAATATGAGCGCGCGGGGCATCGCGCAGATCGCGTGCGTGATGGGCCTGTCCACCGCCGGGGGGGCTTATGTGCCGGCGATGAGCGATGAGACGGTGATTGTGCGTGGCGCCGGGGCTGAGAGCCAGGGGGCGATTTTCCTCGCGGGTCCGCCTTTGGTGAAAGCCGCGACCGGCGAGGTGATCAGCGCGACCGAACTTGGCGGGGCGGATACGCATGGCCGCAAATCAGGTGTGGCGGACCATATCGCCAAGGATGACCGCCATGCGCTGAGCATTATCCGGGACATTGTGGCGCGGCTGAATACGGTGAAGGCCCCCGATATCGATATTATCGCGCCGATACCGCCGCGCTACGATCCGGCGGAGCTTTATGGGATTATCCCCGCCGATGTGCGGGCCCCGTATGATGTACGGGAGGTGATCGCGCGGATCGTCGATGGCTCGGAAATGCATGAGTTCAAGCCATTATATGGGGCCAGCATCGTGACCGGCTTCGCGCGGATATGGGGGGTGCCGGTGGCGATCCTCGCAAATAACGGCGTGTTATTTTCAGAGTCAGCGCAGAAGGCCGCGCATTTTATCGAACTGGCCTGCCAACGCCGCACGCCTTTGGTGTTTTTGCAGAATATTTCAGGCTTTATGGTGGGCGGCAAATATGAGGCGGGGGGCATTGCCAAGGATGGCGCCAAGATGGTGACCGCCGTGGCCACGGCCTCGGTGCCCAAATTCACCGTGCTGATCGGCGGTAGCTTCGGGGCCGGGAATTATGGCATGTGCGGGCGCGCTTATGCCCCGCGCTTTTTGTTCACCTGGCCCAACGCCCGTATCTCGGTCATGGGTGGGGAGCAGGCGGCGAGCGTGATGGCGACGGTCAAGCGCGACGGCATTGAGGCCAAGGGGGGCACATGGTCGGCGGCGGCGGAGGCGGCGTTCAAGGCGCCGATCCGCAGCCGGTATGAGGATGAGGGCAACCCGTATTTTGCCACGGCACGGCTATGGGATGACGGGATCATCGACCCCGCGCAGACGCGCGATGTGCTGGGGCTCGCGATTTCCGCCGCGCTGAACGCGCCGATTGCGGCGGCGCCGCGCTTTGGCGTGTTTCGGATGTGAGCCCGATGATCTCCTCAGTCTTGATCGCCAATCGGGGTGAGATCGCGAGGCGGATCATCCGCACGGCGCGGCGCATGGGCATTCGCAGCATCGCGGTTTTTTCCGATGCCGATGCCGAGGCGCCGTTCGTGGCCGAGGCGGACGAGGCCATTTGCATCGGCCCGGCACCGGCGCGCGAGAGTTACCTCGCGATGGATAAAATCCTCGCCGCCGCCCGGACATCGGGCGCCGCCGCCATCCATCCCGGTTATGGGTTTCTCTCAGAACAGGCTGATTTTGCCGCGGCGGTGATTGATGCGGGGTTGGTCTGGGTGGGCCCGAAGCCAGACGCCATCCGCGCCATGGGGCTGAAGGATGCCGCCAAGGCGCTGATGGCCAAGGCGGGTGTGGCGACCACGCCGGGCTATCATGGCGCGGACCAAGCCGAGGCACGATTGGAAGCCGAGGCCGAGGCGATTGGCTATCCGGTGCTTATCAAGGCGGTGGCGGGCGGTGGCGGCAAGGGGATGCGCAAGGTGGAGCGGGCGGGCGATTTCCCCGCCGCTTTGGCCGCCTGCCGCCGTGAGGCGATGGCCGCCTTTGGCGATGACCGGGTGCTGCTGGAGAGGTATGTCGCGCGACCCCGGCATATCGAGGTGCAGATTTTTGGCGATGGCTTCGGCAATGTGGTGCATTTGTTCGAGCGCGATTGCTCCGTCCAGCGCCGCCACCAGAAAGTGATCGAGGAGGCCCCCGCGCCGGGCATGGATGAGACGGTGCGCGCGGCGATCTGCGAGGCGGCGGTGAAGGCGGGGCGCGCGGTGGATTATGAGGGTGCCGGGACCATCGAGTTCATCGCCGATGGCAGCGAAGGGCTGCGGGCTGACCGCATCTGGTTCATGGAGATGAACACGCGGTTGCAGGTGGAGCACCCGGTGACCGAGGCGATTACAGGGCTGGATCTGGTGGAATGGCAGTTGCGGGTGGCCGCTGGTGAGAAGCTGCCGCTGGCACAAAGTGAGATTACGCGCACAGGCCATGCGATCGAGGCGCGGTTATACGCCGAGACCCCGGAGACCGGGTTTTTGCCCTCTATCGGCCGGATTGCGCATTTGCGGCTGCCCACACAGCAATTGCGGGTGGATAGCGCGGTGGAAGCCGGCACGGAGGTGACGCCCTATTACGACCCGATGATCGCCAAGCTGATCGCGCATGCGGCGACCCGTGAGATGGCGGTGGGCAGGCTGGCCACGGCCTGCGAGGCGGTGGAGATCTGGCCCGTGAATACCAATGCCGCGTTCCTCGCCAGGGCATTGCGCGACCCGGTTTTTGGTGCGGGCGGTGTGGATACGGGGTTTATTCCGGCGCATATGGCGGCGCTCTGCACGGCGGCGGTGCCATCAGATGGGGTGCTGGCGGCTGCCGCCATGGCACGCCTGGAGGCGGCGAAAATGCCCGCCGCGTGGCGGGGCTTTCGGCTCAACGCCCCGCCATCCCTGCTTGTGCGGTTGCAGCGCGAGGGCGTGGTCCATGAGATCGGGCCGGCATCACCGCCGGGGCGCGCGCCGAATGTGGTGGCGATGGGCGATGAGTTGGTGGTGTTTGACCAGGGCCATGCCTTTGCGTTCCGCGATGTGACCGCCACGCCGGGCATGGCGGATGCGGGCGGCGGCGATGGCACGATGATGTCGCCCATGCCCGGGCATATTCTGAGCGTGGCCGTGGCGGAGGGCGAGCGCGTGGCCAAGGGGGCGGCGCTGGTGGTGATGGAGGCGATGAAGATGGAGTTGACCCTGTCAGCGCCGTTCGACGGGGTGGTGACGGGCCTTGTCGCCCGCCTTGGGGCGCGCGTGGCCGAAGGGGTGGTGCTGTGCCGGATTGAGGCGGACACGGCGCGCTCAGCGCCCGTTCAGGACCAGTAGAGCGCCCGGCGGAGCACGCGATCCACCAGCGCGAAGAGTGAGATGGCGAGGCAGGCGAGGATGAACAGGGCCGCGAACATCAGGCTTGTTTGGATGCGGGCATTGGCGTTGATCATGACGTAGCCGAGCCCGGCTGAGGCGCCCACCCATTCCCCGAGAATGGCCCCGATGGGCGCGATGGCGGTGGCGACCCGCAAGCCCGAGGCGAAAGCGGGCAAGGCGGCGGGCAGCCGGACATGGCGCAGCACCATGAAGGGCGAGGCATCCATGGTGCAGGCGAGGTCCAGCCAGCCGGGGTCGGTGCGGCGCAGGCCATCGGCCAGGGAAGAGGTGATGGGAAAGAAGATGACCAGCATGGTCATGATGATTTTGGACGACATGCCAAAGCCGAACCACAGCACGAGCAAGGGGGCGAGGGCGAAGACCGGGACGGCCTGGCTGAACACGAGAACCGGCATGAGCCAGCGTTGCAGGCTGG
>JAQNCU010000223.1 GCA_029077775.1 Acidocella sp.
GTGGTTGTCATAGAGCTGAAAAACGCGGGCGATGAAAACGCCACGCTGGATGGCGCCTTCAACCAGTTGCAGACCTACAAAGCGCAAATTTCCGGTCTGTTCCGCACCAACATCGCGCTCATCATCTCCGATGGCCTGGGTGCGCGCATCGGCTCCCTCACCGCTGACCGCGAGCGCTTCATGCCCTGGCGTACCATCACCGGAGACGGCGTGGCCAAAGGCATGGCGGAGCTGGAAATCCTACTGAAAGGCGCGTTCGACCAGCGGCATTTGCTGGCGCTGCTGCAAGATTTCACCGTGTTCAGCGATACGGGCAGCGGCTTGGCAAAGGTGATTGCGGGCTATCACCAGTTCCACGCCGTTCGCCGCGCCATAGACCACACCGTGGCGGCCACAAGCAGCGGCGGGGACAAGCGCATCGGCGTGGTGTGGCACACGCAAGGCTCCGGCAAGAGCCTGCTCATGGCCTTCTACGCCCGCCAGGTGATCCTGCACCCGGCAATGAACAACCCCACCATCGTGGTGCTGACCGACCGCAACGATCTGGACGAACAGCTCTTCAACACCTTTGGCCAGTGCAAAGACCTTCTGCGCCAAACCCCGCAACGGGCCGAGAGCCGCGAAGAACTGCGCCGCCTGCTCACCCGCCCCTCCGGCGGCGTGATTTTCACCACCATCCAGAAATTCACCCCTGATGATAATGAACGTGACTTTCCACTGCTGACCGACCGCCGCAACGTGGTGGTGATGGCCGATGAAGCCCACCGCAGCCAATACGGGTTTAAAGGCAAGATCAACGCCAAAGGCGGCGAGGTCTCCTATGGTTTCGCCAAATACCTGCGCGATGCGCTGCCGAACGCCTCGTTCATCGGCTTCACCGGCACACCGATTGAGAGCGGCGACGTCAACACCCCTCAAATTTTCGGCGATTATATCGACGTGTACGACATCAGCCGCGCCGTGGCCGATGGCGCGACCGTGCCGATCTACTATGAGAGCCGTTTGGCGCGCATCGAGCTGCCCGAGGATGAAAAACCAAAAATCGACGCCGAGATCGCCGAGCTGACCGAGGATTTGGTGGAGGGTGAGGAAGAGCGCCTTGGCCGCAAATACGGCAGCGTGGAGGCCGTCGTCGGCTCCGAAAAGCGCCTTGCCCTTATCGCCGCCGATCTCATCACACACGCCGAGGCGCGCTTTGCGGCGCTGGATGGCAAGGCCATGGTGGTGTGCATGAGCCGGCGCATCTGCGTGGCCCTGTATGATGAAATCGTAAAGCTCCGCCCGGAATGGCATAGTGACGATGACGATGCCGGGGCGGTGAAGGTGGTAATGACCGGCGCCGCCTCTGACCCAGTTTCCTGGCAGCCCCACATCGGCAAACGCCCCAAGGTGCGCCGCGAATTACTCGCCAAACGTGCCAAGAAGCCCAGCGACCCGCTGAAACTCGTTATCGTGCGCGACATGTGGCTGACCGGCTTCGACGCGCCTGCCATGCACACGATGTATATCGACAAGCCGATGAAGGGCCACGGCCTGATGCAGGCCATCGCCAGGGTGAACCGCGTGTTCCGCGATAAGCCGGCCGGGCTGGTGGTGGACTATATCGGCATCGCCCAGAACCTCAAAGCTGCGCTGGGCCAGTATTCCGGCGCCGACCGGGAGCAGACCGGCATCGACGAGGAAGCCGCTGTGGCGGCCTTGATGGAGCGCTACGAGGTAGTGCGCGACATGTTCCGCCCGGACACGGCCGAGGGCTTCGATTACCGCCCGGCCATGACCGGGACCGCCACGTCGCAACTGCGCCTCACCATCATGGCCGGGGCGATGGACTGGATTTTGACGCTGCAACAAGAGCTGGCCGCCGAAAAAACCAAGGACGAGGACAAAAAGCGCGCCCACCGCCACTATGCCGACGCGGTGTTGCTTCTCTCGAAACTCTACGCCATGGCCGCCGCCAGTGATGAGGCCCGGGAAATCCGCGACGAGGTGGCGTTCTTCCAGGCCGTGCGCGCCGCTTTGATCAAGACCACCGCCAGCACCGGCCGCAGCGCCGCAGACCGTGAATTAGCGATCCAGCAGATCGTCAGCCGGGCCGTGGTCTCTACTGAGATCGTGGACATCATGGCGGCGATCGGCCTGGATCGCCCCGACATATCGGTGCTGTCCGACGAATTTTTGGCCGAAGTGCGCGATATGGACCAGAAGAACCTGGCCATCGAGGCATTGCGCAAGCTGCTTAACGGCCAGGTGCACTCCCAGGGCAAGCGCAACGTCATCCAGGCCAGAGTGTTTTCCGAGCGGCTGGATGCAGCAATCGCCCGCTACCATGGCAATGCCGTGACCACGGTGCAGGTACTGGAAGAACTGATCAAACTGGCCCAGGAAATTCGTGAGGCCCGGGAGCGGGGCGAGGAAAGCGGCCTAAACCCCGACGAGATCGCGTTCTATGACGCGCTGGCCGACAACCACAGCGCCCGCGACCTGATGGGCGAGCCGGCACTGCGGGTCATCGCCCATGAACTGGTTGACGATATTCGCAAGAACATCACCGTAGATTGGGCCCACCGGGAATCAGCCAGGGCCGACATCCGGCGCCGGGTCAAACGCATCCTGCGCAAATATGGTTATCCGCCGGATCTGCAGGACACGGCGGTTCAGAATGTCCTTCAGCAGGCCGAGGTGCTATCGGCGGAATTAGTATGACCTGTCGAGGCCGCCTCCAAATTGACAATCACGTCGACGGGTTAAAGAATGCTGCTTCGTCGGCCACGACCTGCACATCGCCTTGAAGGGGCGCAGGTGAAGCTCCGAATAGGCACTCCAAGAACCATGCCAATAAGCGCACCAGAATCGACGTAAGCGCCTCTATTGCAGTGATCTTTTGGCTGAATTCCACCTCCGCCAGCATTGCTTCGACCCTGGCATTCTCCGCACACCAGTTCAAAGCCAAACCCGGATCAAGCGCCACCGTGAGGTCCACGATGCGGTCTAATTCGGCTCGGAACTCGGGTTGGCCAAGGATGCCTGCAGCTCGATAATCTGCAGCCCGAGCTCGCCCTGCCCCCCGTCGAGTGCCGCCAACCCTTTGAGTATTTTTTCGTTTTGCAGCGCGACGACCTGGAGCAACGATGTGATTTTTTGTAACTCGGTTCGCTCGCCTGGACGCGGCGTCACCAAATCCTTGATTAGAGATTTCATTTCCTCGGTATTGGATAGAGTGTGAATCGTCGCTGAATCGGTCAGGTTGAGGCCGCGCTCGTCCACGTGCTTCACCACATTCTGTCGGATCAGTAGCCGGTCTGCTTTGAGGCGTTCCTTTAACATCCCAAGCATCAGCTTCGGCGTCCACACCGGTATCGTCTGACGTAATGACATAATAGTTTCCTTTCGGTCTTAGCGGGGGCAGGTCAATATTTAAAAGCCGCGACCTGACTTCGGCTGCCTTTATGCGTTTACCGGCTGCTGCGCTGGCCTGGCCGATGTAACGGGTCAGGCTGTGGGCACCGCCGGCGGCATCTATGATGACTGGCACTTTCTCGCCCTGGGCCAGCCGAAACCCTTCCAGCGCAAAGGCCGCTATGAGCGCGTCACCTGACACTTCTGTTTGCCAGATTGTGAGGGCAATCGAAGCGAGAACACGAGGATCAATGCCGGTTCGTTCAGCTTGGGCACGTTGCTCGGGGGTCACTGCCGGCGCTGGGCGCTGCGCTGTTGTCAGACCAGCCTTTTCGATTGATGCGAGGACGTCTTGCCGCCCCTCCTTCTTTAACGCCGCGGCAACCGCCCAATTATGCCCGCCAGCAATATGGCGGCCACCGAATTCAAACTCAACAATGCGGCTGAGCTTTTCCCGACGCGCATAGTCATATTTCAACGGGATGATCGTTCCATTCCGGCGAACCCGGGAATAGACACGGTGATCATGCGCCCGGCCATGTTTGATATGGATGGCTTCAACGAAGGGTTGGTTTTGAAACCCAAACTCCTTCTCAAAGAGCTGCCAGTAGCGCGCGTATTGTTGCTCCGTCCAAGGCAACTGGGGGTCAAGATGCACATGATAGAGCGGCTGCTTCGACCGCGCGTGGGAACATATTCGCGTCAGTTCAGCTATGGCGGCTTCGATATCTTCAGAGATAATCCCGCGGGTCGCACCGAGCAGTGCACCGTCATTTTGTCGGGTACTGCGGCGGTCGGCCAGATGCCGGCCCAGCGCCGTGCCGCCAGGTCCGCGTGTTGCGCCCGAAATTACTGCGCCCGTGGCCATAGCTTCTCCTTGATCTTGTCCAGCGCCAATGCAGCAGATTTTATACGCGGGATCAGCGCTTCGATTTCTTCATGCTCGACTACACGGCCATCTTTGCGGGCCACCACGACAGCCTGAACCAAGGCGCCGCCCAGCTCTGCAACGACCTCCCGCAAAAACGAAACTTCCAGCACCAGCTCTGGTGGGTGCGCCCAAGTCGTTACTGGCCCCCGAGAGATGTTCAACGCATCGGCAATGAGATGCCGCAGCCATGTCGCCGCCGAGACTTGGTCCGCCGAGGCATACCGCAAAACCGCAGCCTGTTGTTCGTGCGTCATGCGAACCAGAACTTGCCCCGGTAATCTACGCTTTTCTGAACCGCGCCGTGCCATCGCCAAACGTCTCCATATCGACCGCAGGTTCGGGGTGCACGGGGGCGAAGCCCCCTGCCCAGTTGCGCGCGGATACGCGTGCATGGCTGGCTAACATCGATCTGCGGTCATTTCGTATTCGACAATACTGAAGCCGGCTGCATAACACTAATTTTTTCCACATTAATTCTTTTGGCCTGGCGTATCTCTATAGTCAGGCGTGCGGATTCGTTCTGCGATTAGACTTTTTATGAAAACCGAATTTTGTTTTTCTACATCTAAGATGTATTGGATTTTTCGCTGCATTTTCTAAAACACGATTTTTCTAGGTGTTTGTCATCTGCCCTTCTTATACAAAATGAATGGCCACAAAGCGCAGATCATGCCCCGTTCGGGGGGGACTCAACGATAGTGAGCAGATGGGCACATCTGGACTCATTTCGTATGCTGGCCATTCCGATCTGCCGCGCCACGTCTCTTTACCTTCTCAAGCCGAACAGACTTTACGAACCCTTGTTGAGTTACTTGCGCGCACTGCCGCCGCTGAGTTTCTCGCTGGCCACTTTGACCCGTCACCGCCCACCGTCAGGCCAATGGCGGCACCGAATACCGATAATGACCGTCCAGCCACCGCCTCTTTGCGTATCAAATAAAATGCTTCCAACTGGTGGTTTTTATGTCTACCGTGCCGCCTTCCCCGTCTCCGGAGTGGTTTCATGCGCGCGGTAGTCTACGCCCGGTATTCATCCGATCAGCAGCGTTCGGCCTCGATCGCCACCCGATCGGGCTTGCC
>JAQNCU010000224.1 GCA_029077775.1 Acidocella sp.
GGATTTTAAAATCGCCGATCAGCTTGGGGATTTCTATTTGTGTTTCGGACAATTGGTGTTTTACAAACGCGTTGATATCGCGATCCGCGCGTTTAATGCATCAGGGCGGCGGCTGGTTGTTGTGGGGCAGGGGGAGCAAGACGCTGATTTGCGGAAAATTGCAGGCCCCAACGTTGTGTTTCTGGGCCGTCAGCCGCATGACAAGGTGATGGAATTGCTATCAACCTGCCGCGCTTTGGTTTTTCCGGGCCTTGAGGATTTCGGCATCATTCCGCTGGAGGCGATGGCGAGCGGCCGTCCGGTTATCGCCTATGGTGCCGGTGGCGCCTTGGAAACCGTGATTGATGGCAAGACAGGCATTTTATTCACCCCCCAGACGCCTGAAGCTTTGGAGCAGGCCGTTGTTAGATTTGAGGATATCGAGCGTGACTTCGAACCGATGACGCTACGCGATTATGCCAAGCAGTTTGATAAAGCCGTTTTTAAATCAAGGCTTCAGGCCTTTATTGATGATCATATGTCACAGGATGTATCGCCCATGGGCGCATTACCGTGAAGCTCGTCGTGGGGATCGCCACGGCTGGCCGGCGCGAAATATTGGGATCGAGTTTGGCGCATTTAGCCACACAAACGCTAAAGGCAGAGCGTGTCATGATCTGCCCGGCGACGCCGGAAGATGTTGACGCTGCATCCCTGGCCCAGAGCGGCTGCACAGCCGAGATTGTTTTCGGCAGCCGAGGGCTAACGTGCCAGCGTAATGCGCTGATCACCGCAGCGGGCGGTGCCGATTTACTGGTGTTTTTCGATGATGACTTTTTCCCCGCGGCGGATTATTTGCAAAATCTGCGGGAATTATTTTCGATGAACCCTGATATTGTCATGCTGACCGGACATGTCATCGCCGATGGAATTACCGGCCCAGGGCTGAGCATTTCAGACGCTGAAATTTTGCTTTCGAAGGTGACTGATGATGCCCGTGGGATCATGCCCGTTTATAACGCTTACGGATGTAATATGGCGATAAGGCTGGCGCCGGTACGCGCTCATAACATTCGGTTCGATGAGGCGCTCCCGCTTTATAGCTGGCTTGAGGATGTCGACTTTAGCCGCCAGTTGGCGCCACATGGCCGTATCATGAAATCCGAAAGGCTCCGGGGTGTTCATCTGGGAACCAAGCGCGGACGAACATCGGGCATAAGGTTTGGGTATTCGCAAATCGCCAATCCGCTTCATATGGTTGGCCGCAAGACGCTAAGCTTTCGGCGCGCCTTTAACCAAATGGCGCGAAACATCGCGATGAACATTGTAAAATCGCCACGTCCGGAACCGTGGATCGACCGCAGGGGGCGGCTTAAAGGCAACGCCCTTGCATGTTGGGATTTTCTCCGGGGGCGCCTGTCTCCGGGCCGGATATTGGATATGTAGCGGTACGGATGGTGTTTTGATCTCCAGAAAGCGCAAAGATTTTATGTCGCCTGCACATTTTTATTGCGGCCCATTAATCGCCTTAGGCTCACGATGTCATTTATTACAGCCTGGTACTCGGTTAATGCGAGTACGATGCCGTAGACCAAAGCGCATAACGCCATATTTAAAATAGTCCACCAGATTGATGCTGGGGTTTGAGTGCCGATGTACCAACTCAGCAGACCGGCGATGAGGCTTGCCGCAGCGGGGGCCATCACGACCCTGATCTGCGGGATAGCTTTGTATCCGAGATATTTTTGAACAGAAAATATACTGCGAGTTCCGAAATAAACATTGATGGCGCCTAAGCAAATTGCCATACCGAGAATACCAATCCAAGGCAGAGCCGCGACGCAGATGATTCTGAGTATGGCGGCTTCAATGACAATCTGAAGCTGAATAAACGTTTTTCCGCGGGCATAAAGCAGTGCGCTGCCGAATGTGCCGCTTACGGCGATGGCATATGTCACCAGCAAAATTTGCATGATTGGCACGGCTGGCAACCAGTGTGGCCCAAGGAGATCGAGAACGAGCGCGTGAGCCTGGGCGGCAATCAGCACAACGGTGGGAAAAACGGACAATGCGAATACGCGGACCACAGCATTGTAAGTTCGCTGAATAACGGCATCATCCTGGGTCAGCACGCCTTGAGAGTATAGGACAGCCCATAACGCGTTGCTTATTGTCTCGCAGATATACATGGGTGCCTGATTAGCGAAACTATATACGCCCAAAAAATTGGTCGTGGCCAGGCGCACGATCAACGTTGATTCGGCTGTTTTGCCGCCGGTTGCAACGAGCCTCGACCCCAGGATCGATCCGCCGACGCGCAGATGTGAGCGTAGGTCTTTGAGTGAAAAATGGAATTTCGGGATAAAGGGTGCTGCTGCGAAGACAAAGCCGGCACGAAGGCCGAAGGTTATTAATGTCTGCGCGACAAGACTCCATGTGCCGGCACCCTTCAGCGCCAGACCTATCGCGGTGGCGGCACCAAGGATTGTCCCCAACGCCTCACCTACGCTATTTACCCCCATTCGGCCTTGACGGGTCAGACGCGCATTGCTGGTGACGGTAAAGGTTAAAAACACCAAGCATAATGATAAGGACATCATGATCGGCGGAAGCCGAGGCTCATGCGTTACCCGCGCCATGATGAACGAGGCACCGCTGAGCCCGGCGGCTAATACAACCCCGGATATATTTACAAACCAAAAGGCCGATGACCAGATGTCAACCTGATCCTCAGATTCCCGTGCCAGGGAGGCGCCGAGGCCGCTATCAGCGATTGTTAGCATCAAAAGAACCGCTGGCATTGCCAGCCCGTACAAACCATATTCCGCCGGTCCGAGGAACCGTGCGATAAGCGGCAAGCTGACGAGCTGGACACCGGCCTTTACGATATTGCTGCCACCCATGATCAGTGAGCTGAAGGCCAGGCGACGATGCATGGGGTTTACAACGGAACCGGGCTGAATATCGTCTGAATGTCGCTCGGTCGTCATTATTTAAAATTCCTGCAAGCCGGATGACACACATGAGCAAGAATCTCCCGCTCAACACCAATGTTTATCGGACAAACCATAAACTCAGCGTCTATGCACATGAATACTATGTGAGCCCAGAAACCCGGGTCAGTTGAGCATGATGGCTAACGCGGATCTGGGCTAAAATGCGTTTCTACCAAAAAATCCGACGGTAATGGTTTTTATAAGAATCAGCATATCGAGGCCGAAAGACCAATTATCGATATAATAAAGATCATGTTTGACACGTTCTTCAATCTGTTCGACGGTTTCAGTTGGTCCGCGCCAGCCATTCACCTGTGCCCAGCCCGTAATGCCAGGCTTGACGTGGTGGCGACAAGCGTAATCATCGACCACGTCGTAATAATACCTGCCAGCAGCGCGTGCCTCAGGCATATGTGGCCGGGGGCCGACGAGAGACATATCGCCTTTCAAAACGTTGAATAACTGGGGAAGCTCGTCGAGACTCAGCTTGCGCATCAATTGACCGAACCCGAAAACACGTGGGTCATTTCTTGTCGTCAGATATCCCGCGTCGCAAACGTCAGCATGCATCGACCGAAATTTGTAAACCTCGAAGATCCGGTTGCGATAGCCTATCCGCCTTTGGCGAAAGAAAACCGGACCCGGGCTGCTAAGTTTTATGCCAACAACGCAGGTGATCATCAACGGCGCGAAGGCGATCAGCGCGAGGCAGGCAACAAAACGGTCTGCGATTGACTTCAAAACATGGCCCCAAACGTCGATCTCACGGTCGGGGACCGAAGTGAGTTGCATGCCGGGGATGTCGCCAAAACGGGCATAGCTATCATGCTGTGGTGTGAGCGCGAGAACATTCGACAGAATTCTGATTTTGATCGTGCTTACACTCAAACGCCGGATTACGGCCTTGAGATGCTCGTCGTCTGCCGCCGGAAGGCATATAAGCGCAGTGTCGGTCTCATGTGATGTCTGATAGGAGAGAAAATCGTTGAGATTACCGGAAATTTCAACGCCGGTGTTAGCAGCCGTGTGGGGCGTATCGTCGAAAACCGCATTAATCCGCACGCCGTAATCATTGTTTTTAAGGTGAGTTACCAATCTCGAGGCCAAAGAACCGCTCCCAATGACCACCACTGCGTGCCTGATAAGGCCAGCCGTGACGAGATTTTTATGTAAAGTAGCGACGGCGAAGCGGATTGCCGATAATAGCAAAATGATTGAAAAATAATCGATAAATAGTAACAAAAGGTGAGATTTGCTAATGACATTGAAAATGACACCAATCACAACCATCATGAAAAATGACATAGTCCATGATATAAAAAGTTTTCTGACAGCTAATTTTGGTTGAACCAAAACCTCAATTTTATATAGAAATTTTTGGTTAAATGCTGCGATGCACAGTCCGGACATAAAAAACGCAATCGAAATGCTGCGGTCCAGTGACGCGGACGAGAAAATACCCAGAAATTGGATCGTAATATATGACAGTAGCGAAATAATCGCAAAATCACTTAACGGTACTGAAGCGATGAGCCCAAGGTAGATTAAGTGTCTAGAGTTCTGCCGGGTCTTTTGAACACCAGATACTGAGGACGTCGCTATCAGATCGTCATAGGGATAGGTCCAGACTTCATTTGGCATTGTCATTCTTTCAGAACTCATAGTGGTTCCGGACATAATTTCAGATACAATTTTCATTGGATTTTTCGGGCGCGGCTCAAGCTGCTCGACCTTTGGTCATCGTTGTGGAAAAGATTGTCCGCAGCCGCTGAAAGGCGCCTGATCTAGCAGGCTCTTCACCGTAGACGTAATCATAATAACCTGAGTTTTCAGCTTGAGTGCCGTTTATGATTATACCATGGCGTTTGGCCAAGGTTGCCATAATGGCATCATGAGCGGCGACATCCCGATGCTTCGTGTGACCCAAATGCACGACAGATAAGATCAAATCAGCCTGACGCGCGAGAATTAACGGATCAGAGACAGCAGGCACCGGCGCGGTATCGAAAATTATGAAATCATAGGATGCCCGCAGCGTTTTTAAGACCTCTTTAAGTGCGGGGTCGTTCATTAACTCGGCGGGGTTCGGTGGCTTTACGCCTGAAGGGAGTACCGCAAAACGCTGGCCATCAGGGGTTTGCATCGCCACAGCTTCACCGTCGATCAACCAGTCGGAGAGGCCCGGAGACTGGTTTAACCTCAGCGTATGGTGTAGTTGTCCCATGCGCAGATCGGCATCGACCAAGACAACACGCTTTCCATCATCGGCAAGTGCACGTGCCAGGTTTGCGGCCACGGTGCTTTTGCCGTCTCCCACGGATGCAGAGCTGAGCATTATGATCTTTGCGCGCGCTCCGGGAATTGCGTGATACAAATTATTTCGTGCGATCCTGAATGCCTCCGAAAATCCGCT
>JAQNCU010000225.1 GCA_029077775.1 Acidocella sp.
ACAAACCAATCCTTGAAAATCGCCCTCGCCGTCGCCTCCAGCGTTTCGTTCATCCGGCGGTTGAGTTCGATCTTGTCGTCGAGGGTACCGAGCAGTGACGATACAGCAGTTTGATGTTTACGATTTGTCAGCAGCGAAATAGGTGCGTTCGTCATTGTCGACGCGCTTGCATTAGGTTGCGCCGACTTGTCTCCAAGAACGCCTTTCAAGTAGTTGCGAAATTCTGGGGACTTAAGCCAGTAGGAAATATACCGCGGATCATTCGAGTTCTTGATTTTGAGCCGCACAAGATATGATGCGAATACGGCTTCCGGCGGGTCGACGATATAGAGGCTTTCGCCTGTTGTTGCACCTGTTCGTGCAACCACAATATCTTGGTCGTGTAATACATAACGATTAAGCTGATTGATGTCTCCAGAGACATACGGGACAGAATTCCAGTTGAATCCGGCCCCCACGATGTCAGTAATCCGCAGAAATTTGATGCCGGTTTGGGTCGTCGTTGCTGACGCCGTATATCCATAGTCGATAGACGAGCACAGATCAGCCAGCCGACACTTTACCCAGTCACCCATCACAGCTCCACTTCCGGCATAACCATAAACAGCCCCACGAACGCCATGCTCGGATCAACCATCAACATCACCCGTCTGCACCACCAGTTTTTCCCGCGCGATAATCTGCCGGAACGTCTAGCTGGTGGTGGCCCACTCCACGACATCCACTTTCCAGGGCAGGCTAGATTCTGAAAAATCCTCTTGCAGCGCGCTCAACACGGCCGGGGCCAAGGGCGCATCGTTGATCATCGCCAGGTCTAGGTCTGAATATGGTTTGGCGGTGTGTCTGGCACGCGACCCAAAGGCCCAGACCTCATGCCGGGGCACGTGCAGGCGCAGGATATCCCGCACAATTTTCCAATGCTCCGGGTGGATATCAACCGGCGGCGCATCAGCACCACTCATCGCGCCAGCCGCCGCCGTAACTCATCCCGCAAAAAAACGGCCTCGGCCAGAAAAGCCGGGATACCCGCCACCACTTGCAGCGCCTTGGCGGCATCGTAAGTGTGGCTGGTTTTGCTCCGCATGTCCCGGTAGACGCGCCAATCTGGCCATTCGCCGCGCAGCAAGCCTTGTTCGTTGCCGGTGCGGATAAGGTCTGCAAAGGGCATCGCGTCAAACTGTTCTGGCGAGGCGGCGGTCGCTTCCAAATAGCGCTTTAGCATTTTGTGGCTGAGTTCGTAGGTGAACTCAAAACGCTGGATCAGCCCGTCGCGGATTTGTTCATCGCTCGTGTCGCGCTGATAGCGGGCGAGACCTTCCGCAAGGCGCGTGATGGCGTTTTCGAGTGAGCTGATGTCTAGGGGCACGCGGGCTCTCCATAAGGCGGCTGGGACAAGGCAGTTTTAATGCGATGGCCCGGACATGGTAAAAAAACTGCGTTTTATGGACATACCGCGCTGACATGTCCATGAATAACGGGTTTTGCGTACATATCATGGGGTCACTAATCTGAGCCGCTGCCGGATGGCGGCCGTGAGTTCATCGGCCTTGGCAAACTGGGCCTCCAGCGTGGCATTCAGGCCCGCGAACCGTTCGGTAAACGGCACATCATCTTCCTCGGCATCCGCAGCCCCCACATAGCGGCCGGGGGTGAGCACATAGCCGTGCCCCTCAATCTCCGCCCGGCTGGCGGCTTTGCAGAAGCCGGGGATGTCGGCATAGTCCCCGGCATCGGCCTCGCCGCGCCACGCGTGGTAGGTTGCGGCGATTTTCTTGATATCGGCGTCTGAGAACTCCTTGCGGGTGCGGTCCACCAATGAGCCCAGCTTGCGAGCGTCAATGAACAGGATTTCGCCCTGGCGGTCGCGGAAGCGGCCATTCTTCTTGTTGCGACTCAAGAACCACAAACAGGCGGGAATCTGGGTAGAGTAGAAAAGCTGGCCCGGCAGAGCGATCATGCAATCCACCACATCGGCCTCCACCATGGCACGGCGGATAACGTCCTCGCCACTCTGGGCCGAAGACATGGAGCCATTGGCCAGCACCACGCCAGCCGTGCCGTTGGGGGCGAGGTGGTGGATGATGTGCTGAAGCCAGGCGTAGTTGGCGTTGCCCACGGGCGGGGCGCCATATTGCCAGCGGGTATCCTCACGCAGGCGCTCGCCGCCCCAGTCCGAGATGTTGAAAGGCGGGTTGGCGAGAATGAAGTCGAATTTCTTGTCGCGCCATTCGTCCTTGTGGAAACTGCCCTCGTTGTTCCAGGCGATGCCGCTGGCGTCGATGCCGCGCACGGCGAGGTTCATTTTGGCCAGGCGCCAGGTGGTGTAGTTACTTTCCTGGCCGTAAAGGGCGAGCTGGCCGATGCGCCCGCCATGGGCCTCCAGAAACCGCTCGGCCTGCACGAACATGCCGCCCGAGCCGCAGCATGGGTCGTACACCCGGCCTTCGACGCCACGGGCCGGGTCCGGGAAGGGCTCCAGCATTTCCACCAGCACGCGCACGACGGATCGGGGCGTGTAGAACTCGCCGCCGCGCTTACCCTCGGAGCCCGCGAAGCCGCCGAGGAAATATTCGTATACCCGGCCCAGCAGGTCGCGCGCCTTGGCGCCCTCGACGCCCAGAGCGATGCCGGAGATGAGGTTGATGAGTTCGCCGAGCATCACCTTGTCCAGCGCCGGACGGTTATAGTCTTTGGGCAAAACGCCTTTCAGGGTAGGGTTCTCGGCTTCGATGGCGGCCATGGCTTCGTCGATGAGCTTGCCGATGGTGGATTGCGGGGCGTTGGCCTCCAGGTGCGACCAGCGGGCCTGTTTGGGCACCCAAAAGATGTTCTCGCCGATATATTCGTCGCGGTCCTCGGCGGCTTCCGGGTCATCACGCAGCAGGGCTTCGTGACGGGCCTCAAAGGCCAGGGAGATGTGGCGGAGGAAGATGAGTCCGAGGACGACATGCTTGTAGTCGGAGGGTTCCAGGTTCTTGCGCAGTTTGTCGGCGGCGGAGAAAAGGTCGCGCTCCAGGGCCAACTGGCCTTCCGGGGTGGGTTTGGCGTTTGGCTTGGTTGTTTCGCTCGATGTGCGCGGCCGGCCTCGTGCCATGGTATCCAAGTCTCCAGCTATACTGATTTACATCTATTGGTTACCTTATGGGCCAGTGATTGCAACTCCGGCGCGGCGGGCCGGGCCGGTTTGGCCGGTGGCAGCGCGTCATTAAGGATGCCGCCGACCTCATCAGGAGTGAGAACAATCCGCTCGACAAGTGCGGAAGCGAGCTTTGCCACCACGGACTGATGGGCGCGAACGATATTTTTGGCGGCGTCATATGCCTGCTCCAGCCGCCGCCTTACCGCCTCCTCCGTGCCGGGGCGGAAATTCAACTGGGTATGAAGTTGCTCCGCATCACCCATATCGGCCCAGACCAACCCCGTGGACCCAAGGCCATATGCACCCTCGGCCATCGCCGCCAGCTTTGTCGCCCGGGCTAGATCGCTATGCGCGGGGCCGCCAGCGCCGGCGGAGATTTCACCGCAAATGACATCTTCGGCCGCGCGGCCAGCGAGCGCGAGCATCAGCATTCTATCCACCAGGTTCGATGTAATAGCTCGTTTTCCCACGGGCGTGATGCTGGTCTCGCCGCCCAATCTCCCGCCGCGGCCAATCATCAGCGATGGTGGCGAACCAGGATATTCTAACGTGGCGAGCAATGCATGGCCGGCCTCGTGCACGGCAATACGGTGCAAATACGCACGATCATGTTCAGCCGTCTCACCAACGATTTCGTGCAGAATATCGTCAAACACGATGTCCCGCCGCGCCGCGCGGGCCGTCCGCCGCCCTCTGCGCACCCACGCCGCAACATCCGCTCCCGTATGTCCAGCAGCCAAGCTGGCGAGCCGCGCGAGATCCGTGTTCGGCAGTGCATCACCGAGATAAACCCTAAAAATCTGCTGCAAGGAATCGGTGTCGGGGAGGCCGATCTCAATCTCACGGTCCAATCGGCCGGCCCGTTTTAGCGCCGGGTCGAGGTTTCCGGGGTAATTCGTGGCGGCAATAACGATAACGCCTTCGCGGGCCGCCGCGCCGTCCAGTTCTTCCAGAAGCACATTGATGATGGCACGCCACCATTCGCTATGCTTGGAATCATTCTCACGGCTGCCAATCGTATCGAATTCGTCGATAAAAATGATGGATGGCGCGCTTTTACGTGCGTCCTGGAAAACTGCCCTGGCGGCGCGCGTGACATCGCCGAGATGCCCGGTGCCAGCTGCCTGCCAACTTGAATAGGATGTAGCAAAGAAAGCCACACCACAATGATCGGCGATTGTCTGCGCAGCCAGTGTCTTGCCAACGCCGGGCGGGCCGCTCAGCAGAGCGCCGCAGTCCATATCCGACCAAGCCAGTCGCTCGGCCTGGTATTCGGCAATATCAGCCGCAAGTGCTTTGGCCCACCTGACCAACTCCGGCATGCCGTGCAAATCATCCAACTTGAGCTTCGAACCTTGGTCTGACCGCCGGGCTGACGCCGCAAGTTTTGCCAGACGGCGGAGGAAGTCATTCGGCGACTGGCCCTGCCGCAGAGCCAATTTCAACATCTCGGGCTTGATGTCATCAAACCTGATATCGTGACCCGTCTCGATGTTGCAATCTCCGGTGGCTTCAGTCAGCACGCCGTTGAGCCAGTCCGCGGCGGGGGCCTTCAGCTCCAGAATGTGGTCAGCCGAATCCCGAAGCGCGCTCGGGACGGCGGATACGATATCGGGCGTAACGATGATGATCGTGCGGCCGTCCGCGATTTCCTCCGCAACCTCTTGTACGATGGAGTCGCGGGATTTGTCCTTTGAATTTGAACAGTCAAAAACAGCATACGGGAGTTTTCCAGAAAATGTTTTCTCGCCACAGTGCCTCGGTAGTTGATCGTGCCACCCGAGCAATGCCGCGGGAGCGGCCTCCAGAACCGGGCGAAGCCACTCCGCGCCCGGAGCCTCGACGATAATCACATCACCATTTTCGATTTGCTTGTCGGCATGACAAGTTTGTAGCGCAGCAGCAAAAAGCGCGTCTGCGACGATCAGTGCGAGATCGCGAGCAGGCTTAACGGGGGGAGCCTCGGGCGGGGGTAGTTCGCCGGTCTGATTGTCCATCGCGTTGATGAAAAACTCATCCAAATCCGCGCCGGTGGCGGGGGGAGCAGCAATCTGCGGCATTGAATCACTCCTTATATATATGTGTAGGGCCGGAGGTGGTGCGTGGTAGCATCCGTCCGATGGCATTTGACGTCAGTGTACTATACTACAAGTATACACTTAGACAAGTACAAAACATAATATGCAGAGTTTTCTAAGCATATGCT
>JAQNCU010000226.1 GCA_029077775.1 Acidocella sp.
GTTGCAGCCGCTAGGCGCTACGTTCGCCAAATTGCTTTCGCCGCCCGCTTTTGCCACGCTTTATGGAGACGAGGCCACCAAGCGGCTGCGCTACCTTAGCAAGCTCGACAACAACGACTGGTTGCCTGTCGCACTGAAGTTCTTCGCGCACACGAAACCGTCCGCAGAGGACGCGGCGTTGTTCATGCGGCGGCTTGAGACGCTGGCCTATTTCCTGTTCGTCACCCGCGCCGACATCAACGAGCGCATCAGGCGGTATGCCAATGTGCTCACCGATCTTGTCGGCGGAGACTGGAAGGGCAAATCGATCGAATTGAGCAAGGAAGACAAGGCTGCCCTCCGCACCGATCTCGATGGCCCGATCTATCAAGTGACGCGCGTGCGCCTCCCGCTGCTGCTGCGCCTTGATGCCGAACTCTCATCCGGGGGGGCGACCTACAGCCACGATGTCGTTTCGGTCGAACACGTGCTGCCGCAGACACCTGATCCGTCGAGCCAATGGCTTAAGGATTTCCCTGACGAGGCGATCCGCGATAGGTGGACCCACAAGCTGGCTAATCTCATGCTTCTGACGCTGCGTAAGAACATTCAGGCCAGCAACTGGGATTTCCCCACCAAGAAGGATCGCTACTTTTCGGAGAGCGGCGGTATTTCACCGTTCGTAATTACGACGCAAGTGCTGGGTGAAAAGACATGGACACCAGCGGTTCTTGAGGCCCGCCAAAAGGCGCTGCTCGCCAAGCTCTACGCAACTTGGGATATGGCACCTGGCGCCGAGTCGGCAGAGCCACAATGATCGTCTTTGACTCTCCAGCATTCCGCGCAGCGAGCGGAGGATGGGTGGAGCGCAACCCATCGCTTTGTGTCAATTTCCGGCCGGTTAATAGGTTCCGCTACGCTCTACCCGTCTACAAACGGCTGCTTTCGGGAAAAATCTTCCCTGGCCTAGGAATGTCCATATAGAGCGCTTCACTACCTCCAGATCACCACGCCTTCCCATCGGGTGAATGTCTGCTCTGGAGCAAGCTGGTAGGCGGAGCGAATGACTGGGTAGGGCGCAATCATGCACGAAATGGCAGCCAGACACGGAATGACGGCTTTGAACATGCTTGCCGACCATGACCATGCTCAGGGCAATTGGACAAACGGATCATGCACGGGCACGCCGAGTGGCTCAAAATGCCGCAGGTTGCGGGTGAGGATGGTCAGTCCGTGGCGCTGGGCGGTGGCGGCGATGATGATGTCGGCGAAGCCGGGTGCATGCCCCTGGCCACGGGCGTGGTCTGATAGGCTGCCGGCAAGGCGGGCGGTGGCAAGGTCGAAGGGCAGGATGCGGGCTGCGTAAAGGTGCAGGACCGTCTCAAGCCACGAGGTTAGGTCGCGGGCTTTGCGGGTGGCGCCCTCACGTTTGGCCTTGGCGATGCCGTCCTCGATCTCGGCGATGGTGACGGTGGAGAGAAATAATTCGGCCGAGTGGGTATCCATCCAGGCGGCCAGTTCGGGCAGGGGAACGCGGGAGGGTGCCCGCGCCGAGATGACGTTAGTGTCAACGAGGTACAAGAATCAGAGGCCGCTTTCACGCAGCGGGGTGGCGTTGCGCGGCGGCAGGTCGCCCGCCTCAAGCGGGGCGGCCATCAGCAATTGGCCGAAGGAGGGCACGTGCGAGAGGCGCTGCCATTCCGCAAAGCTCAATACAACCGCCTCTGGCTTGCCGTGGCGGGTGATGATGGCGGGCTCGCCGCGCACCGCGTCATCGACCACGGCGGACAGGCTGGCCTTGGCGTCTCGAAGCTGAATTTCCCGCATGACGGCCTCCAATAGGTTGGGACTACAGTAGTCATATTTAGGGCCAGGTGCGGGTATGGGCAAGGATAATCTGGCAGGAGCAGGCTGTTATTGAGCAGGTGCTGAGGGCACGGCCGGGGATATGGGGTCGGTCCAGACCGGCATCAGGCAGTAATGCCGGCCACCTGCGTCTTGCTGCATGGATTTGCGGCAGGAAGCCATGGCGGTGACACCATCATTGTCCTGCATCAGTTGCCCCCAGGCGAGAGCCTCGGCCGGGTCGGCTTTCATGGCGGCTGCGATGAGGTGTGCGGCGATTTGGGCCTGGAACCGGCCCTCATTCAACCCGGCGGCATAGGTGAATAAGCTGGACACCAGGATGGCCAGTGCGAATGCCAGACCCAGGGCCACGATGCTGCGAATGCGCAGGGTCGTGATTTTTTGCCGCATGCTGCGCTCAGCCGCATCGGCCAGTTGCGGGCCTAGCTTATTGACGATGTCCATGCCGGAGGCGTGCACTTGGGCAATGGCTTCATTGGTAATAGCGCCAGTTTGGGTTTTCAGCGTGTTGGCAATGTCCATTTGAGTGGCTTCGCTGGCCTGGTAGAGGTCACTGAGCGCGCCGACGCATACCGCCAGGGCTTGGAGCTGTTCTGCCAATGGATCGCCTTTCAAGGTCGCAGCAGCAGCGGCGCGGCGCAGAATCATCTGGGCTTCGGCGATCTGATCATGTAGCGCCTCGCGGCGGGCTTTGGGGCTTATGGTATCCATGATCTGACGCCGGCGAAGCGGCGTTCCATGCTGTCCAACCAGACGCGCACGCGGGCGGCATCAAACAGGCCGAGCGGCGGGATGTTAATGCCGTCCCGTGCGGCGGCAAAGCTGCATTGCCGGGCCTCGACAGCTTCGGCCGCGTGCAGCCGCGGCATCCATAGTTTGACGCAGATTTCAGCCAGACTGGCATAGGCGTCACACGCGGTCAGGCGGGCGAAAGCACGCTCCCGGGTCGAGCCGGGCTCGATGGCATATTCGTTGAACACCAGCGCCTGAGCCATGGGCGTAAAACCCCGAGCGGCCAGGGTGAGGGCGGGCAGCAAATCCTCTGGCTGTGGGCCGGTCAGATGAAACATCACCGGCGCCATGCCGGCGGCCTCGATATGGGTGGCCAGACCCGGCATTTCGGCGGCGAGGGAGCGCAGCGTTGTATCGCCACCGCCGAGATCGATAAGGGCGGATTGCCGCTGATTGATACAATATTCGATCAGCTCCTGCAGCCAGGCAGCAACACCGGCGGGGTTATCCGTGTCCGGCCGGGCGACATCGGTGAAATAGGTGGAGAAGGTGGCGTTGCTTGGGTCGACATCGGCGAGGATTGGCGTGCCGCCGTTAAGGATAGAAGTTTCGGTGAGCCAGCGCAGCAGGGTGGTTTTGCCGGTTTTGCCTCGACCGGCGGCGAAGATGATTTTGGCCCACCCGGTGAGATCAACGCCTTGGCTGACCTCAGGTTCAGGCTCTTGAGGCGGGGCTAGATGGGTGATGTCAGCCGTGTGGGTGGCGAGTTTTGCAGCATGCGGACGATAGGGCGTGGCACCCGAGGGCTTACTGACGTTCGCCATAGGCGTTGGTTGGGATTTGTCTGCAGCCATCGGCGTTACTCCTTCTTGTCAGGTGACCCGAATGTCAGGCGGCGGTTGCGTTCAATTTCAATGCGCTCAACTTCGCTCATCGCGCGCGGGGGCTCTGGGGCGCGGAAAGTCGCTGGTTTGAAACGTGGACCGCCAGATGTTGGGGGTGGTGGCGTGGCTGGGGCGATCAAAGCCTCAGGCAGCGCGGCTGCGACATTAGACGGCGGAGGTGCCGAGTCTGGCTTGGGCTTGTTAAGCCCATAGTTCTTCAACGGCATCTGCGCCCGGCTAAAATCGCTTTGCAGCCATTTGGCGGTCCAAGGTTTGCCGGTGCCATAGGTAATCCCGGCTTTGGTTAGAGCTTGGCCAACAGACTCCCAGGACCAAGCGCCATGCACATGATCGAGCAGCATGTTTTGGTGCTGACGAAACCACGGGCGCAACACGTCTCCCGGCCGCCAGAGCTGGCGGAATTGATCAGCCAAAATGTCGATCTCTTCATCTGTGGGCTTGCGTTTGCGTGGCATCGGCAGCGTCTTTGTTTGGAAAATCCAGACGCCTATTTTTCATATTTCGGGAGCGCTCTTCAACTTCCGAATCGGAATCTTTACAGACCGATTATCTCTTTACCCATCCCATTTCACATCTCATCGCACCCCTCGTTCATCATCTCTTTCACCATCTCTAATCTCGTAGGCCCAGTGTGGTAATATCTTGTGCAGCTACAACAGACCAAGGAATGCTAGCGCATGCGGGAGTGGTGGGATCGCGAGGTCCACGCGAGAATTTTTAACACTGCAAACGCGCGACGATGATCGTCAATAGCGGCGCGATGCTCCGGCCGACCAGCGATCCACTCGCACCTTCAAAACATTACCGATGTTTCAATTTACGCGATCATTTGTAACGCGGTAATGCAAATTTGCGTTGTCTCTACATGGCCGGGAGGCGTGTCATGATAGCCGGGAAGGATGATCGCTACGAAGAGGTTGTGACGCAGATTGGTGCGGCGAATAGTCTTGCGGACATGCAAGGCTTGGCAGTCAGCATTTGCAAAGCCTATAATCTCGCAAACATCGCGTATCACGCACTTTATCTTCCAGGTGCTCAAGCCTTCAATCCAATTCTGGTTCTGACCTATGAACCGGAATGGATCGAGCGTTATAAAAACAATGATTACTTCAAAATCGATCCGGTAGTGGTATCGGGGGCGAGGGGCTTCTTGCCACTCGACTGGGCGCACCTTGACCGGGATAGTAGCGTCGCCCGAAATTTTTTTGCGGAGGCTGACCGTTATGGCGTTGGTCGGCAGGGGATGACTTGGCCTGTTCGCGGGGCTGGAGGTGAGCGGGCATTGTTCACAATCACCGCGAATATGTCAGCACCCGAATGGGAAGAGCGCCAGATCGCGTGTAAACGAGAATTCCAGATGATTGCGCATTATGTGCATGATCGGATAGTGGAGATTTCCGGCTATCGAGAGGCCGAGCCCAAGCCAACGTTGTCACGGCGTGAAATAGCATGCCTTGAATCTGCAGCGCAGGGCGCCACACCAAAACAGACAGCAGCTAGGCTTAAAATATCTGATCGCGCTGTGCGGTTGTTTTTAAGTTCCGCCTGCACCAAGCTTGATTGCGCCACGACGCATCAGGCAATTGCCCGCATGGTTTCACTCGAAATGCTGCGCCCTTAACAGGGCCGCACAGGTCGCACGCGCCGCGTGGCTGAGCAGCGATACAACACGCTGGTATTGCCGGTAATTCCCAAAAAGATGAACAGGATATCGCTCGGTCATGTCCTGTGAACAGGCGCGTTCTGCGTCTTCCAGAGCGAAAACAACCCGTCAGTCCGGATAAAACCTTCAATTCGAGACGGGTTCAGGAAGCGTGTCAAGATTCCGATTCGGAATCTTGCGG
>JAQNCU010000227.1 GCA_029077775.1 Acidocella sp.
TCGGCATTTTATGATTGGTGACATGGTTGCGATTGGACCGCGCCGCGTTCCCTGCTAGAACTGGCTGGTTTACACGATCATGCCTGTGAAGTTGCGATTGGACCGCGCCGCGTTCCCTGCTAGAACCGCCCCCTGAGAACTCATTGTTTTCAGGGGGTTTTTCGTTCTTGAATTTAATGAAAACGCCGATAAAATCCGTCGAATCGATAGCATGGCCCCCGTTTTTTCAAAAAAGCGTTAGTTGGCCAGGCTGTTCTGGTTGTGGCCGCGATATTTGGCCGCGAAAGCTTCTGATGTTTTGATATTGCTTATCAGTGAACCAGATAACTTCAACCTTACCGGGATTTGGAACATGGGCTGCAACGCGGCGCGTGAGCGCCTCGGCCTGTTCCTTACCTGCCGTGAAATGCAAATAGCAGGAAAATTGCATCATGATGAAGCCCTCATCAAGCAAAAAGGCACGGAATTTCGTTGCCCGCTTTCTTTCGGGTTTCGTTAAAACTGGAAGATCGAACATAGCCATGACCCACAAGACACGATACCCCGAGAGGACCGGATTATCCGGCACTTTCATAAATTTTCCTCGAAAGCAGATGCGTCGGCGAGCTCAAGCGGAATGGGAGTTAGCGGCAGGGCCAGAGTCTTCCGCTCGCCTAAAAAAATTTGCGCCAGCGACGTTGCGACGCGAGACAGGACGGTCGATAGGGGAGTTACCCCTTCTTCTGTCCTGAAGTCGGCGTGCAGCGTTAGGGCGAGACGGCGCTTGACGACGGGCTCCAAACTGTCGAGACCTTCCGCCAACAGGACTCTGACGGCTATATCTATAGTTGGCCGGAAAGGCTCCATGACATCATCAACAAGCCTCAGTGCATCGCCTCTGCTACGATGATGTAGCGAAAAAGAGGGATGAAGCCCAGCCCCAACAATGGCGCGCGCCGTCGCCGCGCGCAAAATGGTGTAGCCGTAATTAAGCAAGGCGTTGCCGCCCTCTGCGTCGCGTGTGCGGCGGAAATTTTTACCGAATAGTGCTGGAAAATAACGCTGCGCGGCCTGCGCTTCAAAATTTTCGGGGTCACCCGAGCGCACCCGCCTGGCGAGGTCTCGTAATCCTTGTGCTTCCCGGCAGCATCGCTCAAGCGCTGCTGCCTGTGCCAGGATTTTGGCGCGCACCAGTTCAGCCCAAAGGCGCTTACGCATAGGAAGGCTTGCTCTCGCCTGAGCTTCCACACGATCGCCTTGGGCATGATGGCCGTCAACTGGCAGGAGATAGCCGACAGGACGGAAGTCCGGGCCGCAGATCACCAGTGGCGCGCCCCGCGCAGCAAGCGCTGCGATGGCCTGTGTTGTCAGGCTGGCAGCAGGATTGGAAAAAATTACGGCTTCAATAGCGTCCAACGGTGCCTGCCCCAAAAGGCCAGTGGCGCAAGAAACTTCGAGGAAACCGCGGGAGAGCGAAAGGCGTCGGCCTTCGCCGACAATTTCAATGATTTGACCCAGCATGATGCAACTCCGGGAGCCGCCGTGCCATATTGAGGCTAATTTAATGCCTACTGGCACTTCTGCGCGCACCACGCATAAATTGCGCCAGCGAGGGATGGCCACCAATTAGGCTGGAGTTTTATCATTCAGACATTAGATCGGATCGCTTTTATTTGCCCGGTTTCGTCAATGCGCACGGCCTTACAGTTACGGCCTTTCAGCCCGGCGATGCCTGCCAAATCCCACCGGAACGGATCGTCCAAATTGGTGTGGCGTTTGGCAAAGTCGCCACCTTCATTATGTGGCACGAGCCTGATACGCCCGCTGCTTGGTTCAATCCGCACGACGACTTTAACACAACGGGTTCCATCGGAATCGTCAACCTCAACAGCATCGCCTTTATGCAGACGCATGACTAGCTTGCCCCCAATTCTATCTCGCTCCCATTGCGGACGCCAGTTTTTTTGGTTGACCTCATATACGGTCGCGGCAAAACCTTTCCATCCGCCGTCGCGCAACTGCACAATGTCTATATGATGGTTTTCGCCTGGAGCTACTGCCTTGTAAGGCTGGCCGGTCCGCCGGTCCGCTATCGTCTCAACGCTTTCGTCAGCTTTCGCAACTCGAATGCGGCGGATGGTTTTACCGTCGGGCAGAGGTGCCGCCGCGAAGTTGGCCAAAGCAGACGCGAAGGCCTTCTCGTTTTCCTTGGCGACTTTGCCCTTGGCGTCGCGAAAAGCTGAGACCGCATTTTGCAGCGCCCTGCGCAGAACCGGATCGCGAACGGAATCGACTTCGCCAGGTGTCAGATCGACCAGCGGCTTGCGGCGCACGAGATTGCCGATGTCCTTGGCTTCAGCGGGGTCGAGAATGAAGCCATAGGCCGTGTCTTCATGTAGTGCTCCGCTCTTGCCATGTTCGGGCTTGTGCGAGACGATCAATTTATCCAAAGAAACACGGACGGCTTCACGAAACTCTTCAAATGGCCAGGGAATCTTGCCAATCGCAGCGTTAAATTCCGCCCCTTCGGCTCTTCCTGCTTCGCGCGCCAAAGATTGCAACAGGATTCTCGTCATGGCGCCAATGACGATGGCGTCAATGGCATGATGACGATGGTCTGTACGATTCTTGCGATTATCGTCTGATAGTAGGCCATTCAGCCCCCATTTACCGCGTAGCAATCCCGTGAGCGTGCCTGGCGTCACGTAAATTTGATCAGGGTCGCAGATTTTACTGAGATAGGCTTTGGCCAAGCGCGACAGATATTTGGTTTCGTTTAGCTGGCGCGCGAGAAAGCCGCCGTCTTTTTCAAACTTGTCAATTGCGTCGGCTTTGAACCGCCAGCGCTTGTTCGCCGGAAGTTTTTCGACATTGGCCAGAATGTCGGGCCAATTTGGACGCAAGCCAAATGCTTCAAACGGCGTCTTGCCGCGTTTGATTCGATTCATCTCGCGGAAGCAGAGCATTTTATTCGCCGGACTATCATCCAGCGTGCGCGAGCGCGGCAAAAGATGCTCGACCTCAATCTCCGAAGTGAACAATTGCGTGATGCCTATCGGCTTCAGCGAGAACGGACAAAGCGCCACACCATCCCCGGCGCGCTGTTGTTCCTCGAATAGCTTCAGTCGCGCCCGATTTTCGCCGTTGTCGTGATGGCTCAATTCGGAGAGTTGTTGGGTCCGTCTTTCATTTGCGGTGCGGTTCTCTGCGTTTTTCTTTTTATCGTTTTCCTTTTGCTCGGTGTTTTGTTTCAAATCGCGGGCGAGTTCGACGACTATTTGGTCTGGCGCGCCAAAACGCTCAACAAGACTGTTGATGACGCGGCGCAATTGATTGAGTCCGATATGGACCGTGGGGTTCATGATACGGCCCCAATAAGCCGCGTCGTCCTCGCGATCTTTCTCCTCCATTGATCCGGGCATCACATGCCGTTGTAAAAGTTCGCCATAATAGGGCAATCGTGCAAAAAGCTCACCATCGCGCTCGTCGGAATGGTGCCAAGGCGGGTTGTGGTACTGTCCTGCGACAAGCACAGCCTTGTCATACGTGAGTAGGCCGCCGTTAGCGGCGCGCTCGTTTTGGAGTGCGTCGAGGATCGCGGCGTTGGCGGTAGCGCCGAGTCGCGAATATCCGTCGGCCAGCGGGATACTGGCGCATTCCCTAGCGGCGGCTTCGTTCAAAGCGTAATCCTGTTGGAGCCCCGCAATCAAAATGGTTTCGTCAGGTTCATCGAGCAATTTTTGGACGAAGGCGTCCTTGTCTTGCCAACTCAAATTACGCCAGAGCGGGCCGAAATGATTGATTTTCGCCAGACACTTACCGGAAAGGCAACCCTTCATTTCCTTTTCGCCGGCCTGTTCAAAATTTATCTTGGCACCGCTTCCAAGTTTCAGCGCTTTGCGCATTTTCGTGAATGGAAATTTAGCCTCGGTCAGCAAGACGCTCGCCAATGCGTCGCGCTCCCTAGGTGTCAGGGCGCGTTCCGCCATGGCGGATTCCGAAATACGCAGATGCGCAAGGCGTTCATATAATTCCCGCGCTTCGACCGAAGGAAGCGCTTTCGGCAAGCGTTCCTCGCCAGGAACGAAAGTGCATTTGCCGATTTTAGGCGGCTTAAGATCGCGTTGCCGAAAGACAATTGTAGCGATTTGGTCACTCAACGATTTGTCCAGGATTTCGGAATGATGCTCAGCTTGCGCATCCCAAATTTTGTTGAACTCGTCCTGGATGAGATCCCGCGTCGGATAAAATTGATACAAAGCCTTCGCACCATGGCCTTCCAATCGGATGCGCGTCGGCTGGCGATCTGGGTCGCGGATTTTTTTGGGGTTAAGCGAACGACCGCGATGGCGTAGCCAGAGAAATTCGCCAAAGGTGCGACATTTTTGCACTTGCAGAGTTTCACGCAATCTTTGGGACGCGGTTGCGATCTTGCCCTTGTCAGCGTCCTTGCGGTCCGTTTTACGATTGGATTTGAAGCCACGCCGCTGGTTAAGGTGAAAAATAACGCGGCCAATTTCGTGTAACGTCAACGCTCGATCCAGAGCACCCGCGCGCAGCTCATAGGGATCGTTATCTTCTAAGTCCTTGCGCTTCGATTCAGCCTGCGGCATTAACCCTGCATTGATGAGAGTTCGCATCAAATCAGTGCGGCGCAAGACAAAACGGTCGCGCCGTTTGCGTGCCTGTTTGGGTACTCGGCGCATGGCGGCCAAGGATTGCTGGTCCTTGGGATTACGGCCATCCTTAAAAAGGCGGACGCCGCTACACAAAAGCGCCATTGGAGCATCAGGGCCATAAAAGCCACTAACATCAGCACCCGTTCGCCAGACGGCGAAACCTAACGAGTTTGTGCCTAAATCGAAAGAAAATCGAATCCCCATAATGACCTCGCTATAGCAATTGAACACAATGCAAATATGCTTGCAAGGGGGCTCTGCTTAAGCTATTTCTATTTCCTTCTAGCAGGGAATGCGGCGTGGTCCCTTCGTTAACAAGGTATCATACCACCGAATGAAGGCGGGCTCCGGTCCGCCTTTTTCGTTTGAATTAAGACCCCCCCCTTACGCGATGCCAAAAACATCACAGATTGCCACGACAAAAACATCAGCCTGCCCGACCGCCCATGCGGCGTCCTCGCCGCTGACCGGATCACCCGTGTAATCTGCAAGCAGGCGGAGGAGTTCGACCTTGTTGAGTGAGCTGCCCAGTTCAGCGGCGACGTGCCCGCCCAGAACGAGGTGTTTACCAAAGGCGGAGATCAACGCGCGATGGGTTTTGATGGCATTTGTCGTCGTTCCCACGTTGGTTGCCAGCAACGCGGCCTGTGCAGCATCGAACATCGCAT